>CAMCEP010000004.1 GCA_945873675.1 Asaia bogorensis | reverse complement strand
CACCAGCGCTTCACCACATTCATATCATGGGTGGCAATCACCAATATCTCAGACGCCGTCACCAATTCCTCAAGCCGCGTTTCCGCCTTCGCCATGAAGTCAGCGTCCCCCGCGCTAAACCATTCATCCATAAGCAAAATTTGTGGCTGAACGGCGGTCGCCATCGCGAAGGCCAGGCGGATGGACATGCCGGCGGAATAGCCATGAATGGGCACATCCAAAAACTCACCCAGTCCTGAAAATTCGCCCGCTTCAGCTTCAAGTGCTGCAGTCTGCTCGGCAGTCAGGCCGCGATAAAGGGCGCGAAGGCGAATATTCTCCCGCCCCGTTGAAAGCGGGTCCAGGCCGGCGGCCGGGTCAATCAGGCTACCGATTTCGCCTTCAACGGTCAGGCGCCCGCCAACGGGCTCATAAATGCCCGCCAGGGTGCGCAGCAATGTGGACTTCCCAGCGCCATTATTGCCAACCAGCGCCACCCGCTCGCCGCTTTCGATCGTGAAGCTCAGGTCTGAAAGGGCGGAAATCACCACGCGGTTCTGGGCATCCGCCTTCACTCGGCGGCTCGCGGCACCCAGCAGGCGCTTTTTCATGCTGCGGGCGCCAAAGTGATACAGGGGGAATTCAATACGCAGCCCTTCGGCGCAAATATGTGCCATGGCGTCAGACCCAGAAAGCAATGCGGGAACGGAAGCGCGCGAACAAAAAGCCAGCCAACACCACATGCAACGTGGTGTAGAAAATAGCCGCAAGCCAAGCCAAAGCCGGCCCTCCCCCCTCCAGCAAGGGGCCGCGCACAGTCTCTAGCAGGGCATAGAAGGGGTTGAAGGCCATCCAGACCATGGCATCCCCCAGAAGCTCCGGCTTCCAAATGATCGGCGTTACAAAAAAGGCCAATTGCACCGCATTGGCGACAATGGATGGAATATCGCGGAAGCGGGCACAAATCATGCCAAGAAGCAGCCCGCCGGCCACCATATTGATGCAAATCAGTACCAAGCCAGGGATGGCCAGCAACGCCTCAGGCCCCGGCACCTGGCCGAAAATCAGAAAGATGATTGGTATCAGCGGCAGGGAATGGGCCGCCACAAAGCTATTGCGAAAGGCGACGCGTAGCGCATGCAAGGTGTAGGGAAGGCGCATCTGGCGGATCACGCCTTCGGCCGAAGTCAGGGTGGCGCAGGACTCATTAATGAAGCCGGCCATCCACTGCCAAACTATCAGGCTCACGGCCAGATGGGGCAGGTAATCTGAAAGCTTAAGCTTGAACAATGCGCCATAAAGCAGCCCAAGCCCAATCAGCATAATCAAGCTGGAAAGCGACATCCAAAGCGGGCCCAGGACCGAACCGCGGTAGCGATTGCGCAGGTCAAGCCGCGCCAGCGCAAGCGCCAGCCGCCACTGGGATAGGCCATCCCTTAAATCGGCAAGCGCCCTTTCCGCATGGCGCGGATTGGCTGCGTCAATGGACAAATAATGGTCGGGTCTGGGCATGGATGAAACAGACATGGGGGGTGGCTAGCATGATAGCCCGCATCCTACCACTCACGGTGGGCCCGTAATAAACGAGGAACCGCGCCCAAGCCGTAACTTTCCCCGCCGCTCCAGGGCTACTCGCTGCCCCCGCCCCCCCCCCCGGTTGCCGCTCGTGCGGGATCGCCTTCACCAGTGCAGGCCCTGTGCGCCGGCCTACGTTCCGCCTTGACCGCCGCGCGCCCAGGTTCCTAACGTGACTTGAGTGGGCCTTGGCGTGGACCAAGCGGCCCATCTCAACGAAATATCCCAGGAAGCCCATGGCCAAGCACCGCTTTCACCCCACACGCTATTTCAACGCAATCGGCGCCGCCGAACCCTGCCTTCGCGTCGCTGATGGCGACACCGTGGTGACCGACACGATCGATGCGTCCGGCCTGGATGCGCGGGAAATCACCGTCGCCAGCCGGCCCAATCCGATGACCGGTCCGTTCTTCATTGAGGGCGCTGAGCCCGGGGACACGCTTGCCGTGCGGATCGATCGGCTGACACCAAGCCGCGCGACCGGCTGGACCTATTCTCCGCTCGCCCTGACCGTGCTGGACCCGGCCGCCATCCTGGACCGACCACCGCAGCAGCGCGTCGTCTGGGATATTGACCGCGAGGCCGGGACAGTCAGGCTGCAGGACAAGGTGAATGGGCTTGAGAATTTCGCCCCACCCATCCAGCCGATGATCGGCTGCTTTGGGGTCGCGCCGGCTGGCGGGCAGGCGATATCCACCGCGACCAGCGCGCAGAATGGCGGCAATATGGACTACCGGCTATTCGCCCCCGGCACGACGGCCTGGTTTCCCGTCTCGGTGCCCGGTGCGCTGTTTTATCTGGGCGACGGGCATGCCTGCCAAGGCGACGGCGAGATCGTCGGGACCGGTATCGAGACTTCCTTTGAGATGGAGGTCACCTTCCGTGTGCTGAAGCGGAAGATCACCTGGCCGCGGGGCGAGACGGCCGACGATATCTTCACCGTTGGCAATGCTCGGCCGCTGGACCAGGCGCTACAGCACGCGACCACCGAGATGTCGCGCTGGCTTGGCGAGGACTACGGTTTGGACGCGCGCGCCGCCAGCCATCTGATGGGCCAGGTTGTCCGTTATGATGTCGGCAATGTCTTCAATCCCGCCTTCACGGTTGCCTGCCGCATCGCCAAGCGCTGGCTTCCGAAGCGATAGGATTGGGCGTCACGTTTCGGTCCGGACCTGCCGTTCGGTGAGTGCGCACTACGGCATGCCGCACCACCGCGCGGTAACCGCGGGAAATTGATATTTCTACCAAAGTGGCGTTGGACAGAAATGGGGCTAAATCCCGATAGACCGCTTCCTGATACCGCCCCTCCATACTCGACAAATCAAAAAGACCGGCGCAGCATCTTTGCGAAACCTCAGCCAGGATGCGCGCATGACCGAGATGTTTGGCAGTGGCGATTTCCGGTATGAAGCCGTCCCCGATTGGGGGCGCCTACCAGAGGGTTGGAGTTTCAAGGAAGTCGCAGCGGTCGCCGTCGATAGCCAAGACCGTGTCTTTGTTTTCAGCCGCGGCGCACATCCTGTCACCGTGTTTGACCGCGAAGGTAAATTCCTGAATTCCTGGGGCGAAGGCGTCTTCAGCCGCCCGCATGGCCTTCATATCGGCCCCGATGATATTCTTTGGTGCACGGATGATGGCGATCATTCTGTTCGCAAATGCACCCTTGATGGTCGTGTGCTGATGACGATCGGCCTGCCAGGGACACCCGCGCCCTACATGTCAGGCCGCCCCTTTAACCGCTGCACCCATACAGCGCTTTCACCTGAAGGCGACATCTATGTCTCTGACGGCTACGGCAATGCTGCGGTGCATAAATTCGCGCCCGATGGGCGTCATTTATTTTCCTGGGGCGGGCCGGGTTCTGACCCCGGACAATTCAACCTGCCGCACAACATCGTTTGCGATCCCGATGGCTGGGTCTATGTCGCGGATCGCGAAAGCCACCGCATCCAAATATTCGATGGCAAGGGAAAATATCAAACGCAATGGAATAACCTCCATCGCCCCTGTTCGCTGTTTCTCGGCAAGGGCAAATGCCCATGCTGCTATGTGGGCGAATTGGGGCCTGCGTTGGATGTGAATATCAAAGCCCCGAATCTCGGACCGCGCATCAGCATCTTGTCCAATGAAGGTAAGGTACTGTCACGCTTCGGGGAATTGGGCGGCGGTCCAGGGCAATTCTGGTCGCCCCATGGGCTCGCGGTGGATAGCCATGGCGATATCTATGTGGGCGAGGTGAGCTTTACCGCCTTCCCCAGATATAATGACGGACGCGCCCCGCCACCCGAAGGTGTGCGTTGCCTTCAAAAATATCGACGCATTCACTGAAACAGAAAAAGAGGAGATGTCATCATGTCAGTCGCGTTGAAAATGCCCGCATCGGATATGAGTGATGCAGAATGGGAAACACGCTGCGAACTTGCAGCCGTTTATCATGTAATGAATCACCTGGGCTGGACCGACCTGATCAACACACATATGTCCGCCCGCGTGCCGGGCGAACCGAACCATTTCCTCATCAATAATTACGGGGAGATGTTCGATGAAATAACCGCATCTTCCCTTGTGAAGATGGATATGGAAGGCAATGTGATCGGCGGCAGTGAAGGCAAGTTCAACGCAGCAGGCTTCACTATTCATAGCGGCGTCTATAAGGCGCGGCCGGATGCGAATTGCGTCCTGCACACTCACACGCGGGCGGGTGGCGGCGTATCACTCCTGAAAAAGGGTATCCGCCCGATCAGCCAGGATGCGCTGCATGTCTATGATGACATTGTCTATCATGAATATGGCGTACCGGCTTCCGTGGAAGAATGTGAAGCTTTGGGCAAAAGCTTGGCCAATGGCGGCGGCTGCGTGGTTCTGCTCAATCACGGCCTGCTGACACTGGGTGAAACCATCGCGGGTTCTGTCATGCGGCTTTACATGCTGGAACGCGCCTGCGAATTGGAACTTATCGCCCGCCAACTGGATGAGCCGCCTGTTTTCATTGAGCAGTATGTGGTGGAAAAAGCCGCGGCCCGCATGCAGAAATTACGCCCGCAGGCGAGCTACGGTCTGGCTGAATGGCGAGGCTTGGTGCGCACAGCAGAACGTAACGGCTTCGATTGGTGCCGATGAAGTCACCTGCCAGAGCCATTTTACGACGCAATTGCGCCGCAAAATGGCTCTAAACTATTGATTATTTACACATACAGGATTGCCAAGTCATTTTACTTGGCATGAAAAAGCATCAATGCGTATCATCAGTCTAGTTCCCAGCAGGCATTGTTGTAATCAATGCCGTGTGGACGGGCCGGTGCGACGCAGACATGGGTTCTGGTTTGCAAAGCTGCGCAGTGCCGGCGGTAATGGTGCGATATCATCCGCTGCCGCCATCTGAGATCTTCCCTCGCTGGACCAGCGCGCCGGTGCGAAATCAGGGTTATCAAACCGTCCATGAATACGGACAGGAATATCCAAAGCAAAAAAATTCGTGGTGTCTTGCTGACTGCCTATCAATAATTCCATCGTGTGGTTATTGATATTAAAATGTCCAGACCCTGCGATTGTTCCTGTTTCGGCACGGATGCGCAGCGGCGCAATCTGTCCCACCCCGGCGCGCATATCCAAAACCCCCAAAAGGCAATTTAGTGGCGCATGGCCATCAGCCCTACGAAAAGCAGCGCGTAGATCTGTGGAACCTAATTCGATAACACGCTTTTCAACGCTGCCCCCCAGCACGGAAATGACTGCGGAAATTCGCGCCTGGTGCGCGGCTGTATTCACGGTGCCGCCTTCAGCGGAAACCGACAATCGTCCATTCATACGTCCATTCAGTGGCAGTGAAGTCACCCCAAAGCCGCGCCCCAGCGCATCAATATCCGCGTTATGCATTGCCACATCGGCGGTGACACGCGTGCCAGCCCTAATTGATTGAGCATGCGCTTGTGCGGTGATGTTGGCACCGAAGGTTGAAAGCGAGAATTCAGATACATCAACCTGATTCGCAGCCAACAGTCCGGCAAAGCGGCCATCGGTTGCGCGCATTTTCGCATAACTCAATTCCTGCACAGTGAAACGGGCATCAATAATGGGATCCTGTTTGGGATCTAATTTCAGGGCAATGTCAGCATGCTTGTCGGCAGCCCCCGGCGGCGGCGCGCCGGCGATAATTCGGTTTAAATTCAGGCGCGTAAAAGCAAGGTCCACTCGGATATGATCGGGCTTGCCATGATCACCCTCCACAAGATGTAGAATGGCACCCCTGAATGCCTCGTGATTTATCTTGCCTGTGATGCCAGAAAGCTTCCAGTCATTGCCGGCATGTTCGAATTTTCCGATGAGTTCAATGTCGAGATGTAAATTGAGAGCCTCACCAGCAAGCGATACAAAGGCATCCGGCGTCGGAGCATGCAAGCGCAGCGCTCCCGCGACGCCCTCGAAATTCAATGGATCCGTCATCGTGCCCTGAAATGCCATGGATGTGTGGCCTGAATTCAAGTTCAACCGCAACGGAAAGGGCTGCGGTGCCAGACGCAGCGCATCAAAACTATCCAAATCGCCCGTCAACGTTGCGGCAAGACCATTATAGGAACCACTCACGTTCATCCGCACTGGGGAATGGGCAGACTCACTGACCACATGGGCTTGGTCAATTCTTGTGCGCAGAAAGTGACCGCTCGTTGTACGAATGATAATTTCACTGTCTTTCATTTGAAAGTCGAGTATGGTTGGCAGCCCACGATAGTCAGGTGGTACGCCCTCAGATGGCGCGTGAGGCCTTTCGCCAAAATGCCAATTTTTGTGACCCTGAATTTTTTCCAGCCTCAAGGTCACACCTTCAACCACAAGGCTTCGTACAAGCGGCGTATTGGCGAAGAGCAACGACCAAGAATTAATCTCTGCCTGTACATTCTTCAGGCTCAGCATATCCGCATGGCTGCCGGAACTTAAATTAGCAAGTGTGACGCCCCGCAATTCAACGCCTAACCAGCGCCCAGGGCTTATGCGCAGACTGGCAATCTCGACTTTGCGGCCCATTCTTTCGCTGATTTTTTGCGCGACAAATGTGCCAAAATCACCATTTTTGACGAAGAAGAAAGAGCCAACCCCCACCACCATCAGAAAGATGACAATCAGGGCTGGAATGATAAAAAGACGGCGAAGCAAGATCAGTCCCGCAGTCCGAATAACCGATTGACCGATATCATTTGCCGCGCCTCCTTACTTTCCATCAAGCACATGATGATCCCGCCTGACCTAGCTTTGGATACGATCCGTCGGATCACTAAGATACGAATTGATAACGAGTATAATACGCGATTTACCAGCAAGCTAGCGGTCCCGCGACTTTTTTTAATATTATCCGATGCGGAGTCGATCTCGATTCGCCAGCACAGGATACGCATGTTTCCAGGCAAGCCATGCCGCACTTTCTTAAACAGTGATAGCCCAACCCTACCTTGCATTCAGATCGACGAAGCGATCACGGCACTACGCGCAGATGGTGATCACGTTGTGCTCGGCCCTTCGTTTGATGGTGGCTATGATCTTATTGGGCTGAAGGGCTTTCATCCCGAATTATTCCCCAATATCGTCCGGAGCACACCCGCCGCCTTTTGCCGCCACACGCCAGCACGCGGCGCAAATGGGCCTTCCGGTGCATGTGCCGTATGAAGGGTATGATGTGGATGAGGCTGAGGATTTCGGCGCCTCAAGGTTGAGTTTGATGGGCAGCCCCCTTCTCTGAGGTAGTGGTGCAAGGAGGCCCAGCGTGGCATATGCGCAAATTGCTGGCGGTTTGGGTGGCGACGGAAACATTGTCAACTTAACAGCCAAGCCACGGCTGAGCGTAACCCCCTCGGTCTTCTCAGCGCTGCGCAATTTAGGTCGGAAAGGTTTAATCGCGTGAATGCTTCATTGCCAACCCCTCGAAAATCGGCGCGGCGCCCCGTGCTGCGCGATGGGGTTCTTCACGCGGATCTTTGTATTATCGGTGCTGGGTCAGGCGGGCTTTCGGTGGCTGCCGGCGCGGTGCAGATGGGCGCTTCGGTTGTTCTGATCGAAAAGCACGTTATGGGCGGCGATTGCCTCAATACCGGCTGCATACCTTCCAAGGCGCTGCTGGCCGCAGCACATACTGCTCATGCGCAGCGCCATGCCGGCCCTTTTGGTGTCGCGAGCCATGAACCCGTAGTGGATTTTGCCATGGTCCATGCGCATGTGCATGGCGTCATCGCCGCTATCGCCCCGCATGACAGTGTGGAACGCTTTGAGGGCCTTGGCGTCACGGTCATCCAGGCAGCGGCAAGCTTTACGGGGCCAAAGGAAATCCAGGCCGGCAGCCAACGCATCCGGGCGCGCCGCTTTGTGCTGGCAACGGGTTCGTCAGCCGCCATTCCGCCAGTGGCTGGCCTTGGCGATATCCCCTACCTCACCAATGAAACGATCTTCGATCTGAAGGAAAGGCCGGACCATGTGCTGGTCTTGGGCGGAGGCCCGATCGGGATTGAAATGGCGCAGGCCTTTCGCCGCCTCGGCGCCCGCGTCACGCTGGTTGAACACGCCGCCATCCTGCCCCGCGATGAGCCCGAGGCTGTGACGATCCTGCGCGACGCCCTGATCCGCGAAGGCATTACCCTGCATGAGGGTGTTGAGGTTGTGGCGGCGCGCAACACTGGCGCAGGTGTTAAACTGGAACTGCGCGGCAGTGCTGGTCCGGTGATTGTGGAAGGATCGCATTTGCTGGTCGCGGCCGGCCGCAAGCCCAATACCGCCGGGCTTGGGTTGGAAGCCGCCGGCATTGAATTCACGCCGCGCGGCATCACCGTTGATCAACGCCTGCGCAGCAGCAATCGGCGCGTCTTTGCCATTGGCGATGTCTCGGGCGGCCCGCAATTCACGCATATCGCCAGCTATCATGCGGGCATTGTCATTCGCAATGCGCTGTTTGGCCTGCCGGCCAAGGTTGATTATACAGCGCTGCCTTGGGTGACCTATGCTGATCCAGAACTCGCGCATGTCGGCCTGACGGAAACGGCAGCACGCGACACGGGCCATGATGTCACCACCTTGTTGCAACCGCTTTCCGGCAATGACCGCGCCCAGGCGGAACGCACGACCGAAGGGCTTGCGAAAATCATCCTGGGATCGGGTGGGCGCATTCTGGGGGCAACAATTCTGGCCCCCCGCGCCGGGGAGATGATCGGGGTTTGGGGCCTTGCCATTCAGCAGAAACTGAAAATTGGCGCCATTGCTTCGATGATCGCGCCCTACCCAACCATGTCGGAAATTTCCAAGCGCGCCGCTGGCAGCTTTTACACTCCAAGCCTTTTCAGCACACGCACGCGGCGCTTGGTTGGCTTGATACAACGCTGGCTGCCGTGACGGGGAAGGTGACGTGAAGCTCAAGAACCTTCTGCGCGACCGGCGGCTTTGGTTGGCGCTTGGCGTAGTGGCGATCCTGATCATGCTAAGGCTCACCGGTCTTTCCAATCAGCTTTCATTGGATACGCTTGCGCGCCATCGGGAAGCGCTTGCTGCTTTCGTCGCGACGAATCTGCTGCTCGCCGCCGGTGCCTATGTTGTGCTTTATGTCGTGGCCGTGGCGCTTTCGGTGCCCGGCGCGGTATTCATCACGCTTGCCGGCGGCTTTCTGTTTGGCGCCATCTTGGGCGCAGCGCTTACCGTCATTGGCGCAACCATAGGTGCCACGCTGATCTTCCTGTTTGCCCAACGTATCTTCGGTGCGGATGCGCTGGATCGCTTGGGCCCCAAGGCGCGCGCTTTGGGTGAGGGTATTCGCCGCAATGCCGCTTCCTACCTATTGGTGCTGCGCCTCGTGCCACTGTTCCCATTCTTTCTTGTCAATCTGGTGCCTGCCTTTGTGGGGGTGCGTTTGCCCATTTACGTCATCACAACGGCGATTGGCATTCTGCCCGGTACGGCTGTTTTCAGCCTGGCAGGTGCGGGGCTTGGCGATGTCCTGGCGCAGGGAAGCGATTTTGATGTTGGGTCTGTGCTGACCTCAGAAATACTTGGCGCCCTGATCGGGCTTGCCTTGCTGTCGCTCGCTACCATTCCGCTCAAGGCGCGATTTGCAAAACCCTAGGAGGCGCATCATGCCAACGTACTCGGCATAGCAATGCATATGATCAGCACCACAGCTGATGGGCACGACCAAGGCGGGCTGAAAAATTCTCTCAGTGATCGCGGCAGAAGCGATCGCGCACCCCGGACCGCGAACCACCCTTCCGCAATAAAGGCAGGGAACTTCGCAAACGATCAGATGTATCAAGCCTTGTCTCACCAAACCGGTACGAATACTTCATGACCTTGTCGAATATCTCAATTTTCCAACGCAGAGCATACCGGCCGCGTTTCGTGATGGCGGCGGCGAAGTCAGCGACCAGTAGATTGGTTGCCTATCGCCATTCCATCGGCGGACGGACTGCTGGCGGATCGGTCCCATGGGTGTGGATAAGCGCCCACGCCTAGGTCACCCTATATCACGCATTCCCACCATCCACCGGCAGCACCTGCCCAGTCACCCAACCGGCATAGGGGCTGGCAAGGAACAGCACGGCATTGGCGATATCCTCAACCGATCCAAGACGGCGCATGGCAAGCCGGCTAATCAGTGCCTTCTGACCTTCATCGCCATAGCTTTCAAATTGCTTGATGCTGGACGGGTTGGAAAGCACGAAGCCCGGCGCCACAGAATTCACCGTGATGCCGTAGGGCCCGAATTCGCGTGCCAGCTGCCGCGTCAGCCCAACCAGGCCATGCTTGCCAGAGCCATAAGCCTGAATGCCGGTCAGGCTGGCCTTTAATCCGGCGCCGGAGCTGATGGTGACGATGCGCCCCTTCTTGGCCTTTTTCATGCCGGGTGCAGAAGCGCGCGCCAGCGCAAAAGCAGCATGGAGATTGATGTCAATGATGGCGTGCCAATCCTCATCCGTCACTTCCTCGATCGGGCGCATCACCTGGCCGCGCACGCCGCCAGCATTGGAAATCACAATTTCAATCGGGCCGCCGGTGGCGTCTTCAATGCGCTTGATCCAGCCGGCGGCCGCGCCCTTTGCAGTCAAGTCAAAGGCATCGGTGGTGATGGTGCCTGGCGCCTTGGCGGTCTCAGTCAATTCAGCGGCCGAGAGATCGCAGGCAAAGACCCGCGCACCGAGGGCTGCAAAGGAACGCGCTATGGCCCGGCCAAAACCATGCCCAGCACCAGTTACTGCGACGGTGACATTGTCAAAACGAATATGCATGGCGGCGTTTCCTTATTTGGTAGTACGGAAGTGAATGCGCTTTGCACCCTTCAGTTCACGCAGCAGCGCAACCCAGGCGGCGAAGCCTTCAGCGATTGAGGTTTCACGCCAATTTTCATTGGGGGCGTGAAAATCCTCATCGGCGGTCGCGAAGGAAAACATCACGGTATCAATGCCTGCGACATTGCGCGCGATATCAGCAAGCGGCAGCGTGGCCCCCATACGAACGCGCAGCGGCTTTTGGCCAGTGGTGCGTTCCAGCGCGGCCTCTGCCGCCCGCAACAAGGGATGCGAAGCGGGCAGCGAATAGGCATAAGTGCCATCGCGCGTGTTGTTGATGGAAAGCTCAGCGCCCTTGGGGCAATGGGCACGCAGATGGCGCGCCACTGCTTCACGTGCGCGTTCGGGGTCCTGCCCTGGCACCAGGCGCATGGAAAGCTTGGCATGCGCCAGCGCAGGAATGACGGTCTTTCCGCCCGCACCGGTATAGCCGCCCCACATGCCATTCACATCAAGCGTGGGGCGCAGCCAAAGCTGTTCCAGGAAATCCGCAGGAGCATGATTGCTTGATGCGATTCCGATGGACGCATCATGCTGCGCAACATCGAAGGGAATACGCGCTAATTCCGCGCGTTGTTCGGGTGAAGCTGCGCTGGCACCGGCCCAAAAGCCTTCCACCGCAACCTGCCCATCCGCATCATGCAATGTGGCGATCAGGCTTGCCATGGCATGCAGCGCATTCGGTGCCACGCCGCCATAACGGCCGGAATGCAGATCCTTGGCCGCGCTACGCAGCGTGATTTCCATGCCGGTATTACCGCGCGTGCCCACCGTCATGGTTGGCAAATCCGCCCGCCAGCGCGCTCCATCAGCGGAAAGCACCGCGTCCGCGGCAAGCAAATCCCCATGGCGCGACAGCAAGGCGCCGAGTGTCGCTGAACCGCATTCCTCCTCACCTTCCAACAGCAGCGTCACGTTGACGGGCAGCCTGCCTTCAACGGCCAGAAAAACGCCGAGCGTTTCAACCGCCAAAAGGAACGGCCCCTTATCGTCAGACACCCCGCGCGCATAAAGCCGACCATCGCGGGCCGTCAGCTCAAATGGCGGAGAGGCCCAGCCATCCACGGGATCGGGCGGCTGCACATCATAATGCCCGTACACCAGCAGAACCGGCGCATCAGGCCCCGCGCCATGCCAGCGCGCGGTGACAGCCGGATGCCCGCCTGCGGCAATTTCCTGCGCATCCTGAAAGCCAAGCGCAGTCAAGCGCGCGATCAGCCAGCGCCGCGCCGCCGCCATGCCATCCGCATAGGCCGGATCGGTGGAAACCGATGGGCAAGCGACAAGTTCCGCAAGCCGCGCAATGAATTGCGCCCGTTCAGCGAGCAGCTTTTCCAGGACAGCGTCAGTCAAGCAATGGCATCCAGTAGGCAGTTGAAACTCTCCGGTGACTGTTCCCGGCGGCCTTCTTCAATATCCTTGATCAGGCCACCCAAAGCAGTCAGGGCCGGTGTCGCGATGCCGTGTTGCGCTGCAAGCTTTGGCATGATCATCAACTGCGCCTCAGCTTCGGTCTTGCGTTTGCGCACGGCCAGGTCACGCCATATGCCGGAATGCGTCTTGGCACCTACGGCGGTATAATCGCGCAACCATTCCACCACCTTGATGCCATCCGCATCAGCGCGCCCCGGCGCGAAGGCCATGGGCTCAAAGGACCCAAAGCCCCGCGGTGTAACACCGCGGGCAAGTGCGATTGCCGCAACTTCTCGCCCCAAAGCGAGCCAAACGGGCTTGCGGCGCGTATTGGCGAAATTCTCACTCATGGAATCATGGTTCAGCGCGGTGGCGAACAGCATGGCGCCATAGGCCATCTTGCCCCACAGATAGGACCAGATATCGGTGGTTAAAATCGCATCCGGTTCGAAGGCTTGGCAGATTGCATGCATCGCGCGGGTGCGGTCGCGGATCGCGCCATCAATCTCGCCCACCACGAAGGCGCCGCGATTGCCAAAAAGAATCTCGCCCGGCGCATGCCAATCCGCGCCGAAATTGACAAAGCAGCCCATGGTGCGCTCGGCCCCTACGGCTTCCGCAATTTCCAATTCATTCAAGCCATTTTGTGCGGAAAAGACAAAACCATCCGGCGCAAGATGCGGCGCCAGAATGGGCAAAGCGGCTTTGGTGGCCTGCGCCTTGACCGCGAGCACAATGCGCGAATAGCGGCCTGTCAGTTCTGCCGGCGTGACGGCAGGGATGATTTGCGTGAATTCCGCAACGGGGCCGAAAATCTTCAGGCCCTTGGTGCGACAGGCCTCAACATGTTCAGCAACGGTGTCTACGAGCAGCACCTCATGCCCCGCTCGCGCCAAATGCGCACCAAGGGTGCCGCCAATCGCGCCAGCGCCCCAAATGACTATCGGGGCGGCCATGGTCCCTCCAACGCGGCGCGTGTTTCCGCGACACCTGCGCTCCAAAGCCGCAGCATATCCTCATCCGGCTTGCGCCATTCGCCGCCGAAGGAACCATCGCCCAGCATGTCGCGCACCTTGGCAGGCGGGCTTGCCTTCATCAGCGCCGTATCCACCGATGGCTTGGCACCAGAAGGCGATGGCGCATTGGCCAAGCGCGTCCAGGGGAAGTTTTCCATCCAATTGCCGTGGCTGCCGGAACGATCAATGGCCATGGCAGTGTCCCAAGTCTTGGGCTGATTGTACCAATTGTGGAACTTGATCGAAAGCGCAGGATTTTCTGTCATCATCTGCAAGGCCAGCGCACCGACAGGAGCATTACCTCCATGGCCATTGACAATCAGAATGCGGCGAAAGCCTGCGTGCGCCACGCTCTCAATCAAGTCACGCGCCACTGCCAAAAGGGTTTCCACCTTGAGCGAAATACTACCCGGGAAGGACGCGAAATAGGGCGCAAGACCAAAAGGCATGGCGGGATAGACTGGAATGCCGAGAGGCTCGGCCGCTTCCACCGCCACTTTCTCGGCCAAGATCGCGTCCACACAAAGTGAAAGCTGCGCATGCTGTTCGGTGCTGCCGAAGGGCAAGACGCAGCGATCATCGCGGTGGAGGTAAGCTTCCACCTGCATCCAATTCATCTCCGCGATACGCATGATCTAACGCTTCGCGCTTAGCGGCTGACTGGGCTTATATCCCAGGCGTAGGTTTCCTCGTCGCTCCGGCCAACGCGTAGCGTCACACGATCACGCCGCATGGCCCAGGCAGAAGCCACCGCAGCGAGAGGGATTACAACGCGCTTTCCATTCCAAAGCGCGCCAACCTGTTGCAGCAGGGCTTCGCGCTTCTTGTCATCCAACTCCACATTGGCGGCCTGGATCAGTCGGTCAATTTCCGGATCAGAAAAACCATTCCAATTGAAGGCACCAAGCCGAAGCTGCGCATTATTGGAATGCGCATTGGCAGCGTAATAGTAATTCGCCTCACCGGTAAGAGTTCCCCAGCCGGCCATGATATTGGAAAGCTCGCCCCGCGCGCGGGCCGGGAAAATCACCGCCGCCGGCTGGCCGGCCGCCTGTACTTCAAGGCCAATGCGCGCCAGCATTTGCGTCATGGCCGCACCAACACCGGCATCACCAGGCAGGCGATTATTGGTGAAGTTCAGCACCATGCGAAAGCCATTGGGATAGCCCGCTTCGGTCAAAAGCTGACGCGCGCGATTGATATTCGGCGTTGGAATCGTCAGCGCCGGATTGAAGCCAAAGATACCCGGTGTGACCATCTGGCTGACCGGCGACCCGAGCCCTTCCATGGCAATTTCCGCCAGCGCGCGGCGATCAATGGCAAGGTCAATCGCCTCCCGCACACGCGCATCGCGATACGGGTTCGCGGCCAAGCGCGATCCATCGCGGGCCGTCACTTGCGGCGTTGGCTCACGTTGATCAAGCGCCAGATTGAAGACATAGACAGTCTCTGCCTTCAGCACGCTGATATTGCGGTCGCGTTCAAGGGTTGAGACATCGGCGGCCGGCACACGCACAATCATATCTACCTGGCCGGTGCGAAGCTGCGCCACGCGCGCGGCGGGGTTGGAGATTTCACGCCGCACCACGCGGCCCCAGGCGGGACGACTGCCCCAGTAGTTATCGCTGCGCTCCACCGCAAATTGTTCACGCGGCGTCCAGGATGAAAACCGATAAGGTCCGGTGCCGATCGCCGCGCGGCCGCTATTAAAGGCCTCATTGGCGTTTTCCGGGGTGAGGCCTGCGGTAGCACGGGCCGAGGTAATGAAAAGCCGGATGAAATCATTGGGGAGCGTCGGTGCCGGACCATCGGTGATGATCTGGATAGTGTGCGAATCAACAATGCGGATTTCCTGCACGCGGCGCACATAAATCCGGGTTGGATTCGGACCGGACAATTGCTGCATGCGGCGGATGGAAGCCGCCACATCTTCCGCGGTCATGTCCGACCCATCATGGAATTTTACGCCGCGGCGGAGCCGAAATTCCCAGGTATTCGGGTCCACAATGCGCCAGGATTCCGCAAGGCCGGGTTCGATCTGCAGATTATCGCCGGAATGGGTCAGCGTATCAAAAACATGCTTCAGCGCTTCCGAATGGGTGCCTGTTGCGGTGAAATGCGGGTCAATGCTCTCCGGCCCCGCAATCACGCCCATGGTGAGGGTCTGAGCAGAAGCCACACCGGCCATGCAGGCCATGCCGACTGTCGCCAAAGCAAAGCGGCGGTAATTCCAACGCATGTCCAATTCTCCCATCAGCCTTCTGTCATAAGGATGCTAGGAAGAGCTTGCGCTTGCTGTCAAATGCCAGATAATCACTTTTAATGTTCGGGTATATCATTCAGCGCCTCATTCAGTCTGGCTTCGTCATGCTCGCCATGTCGGCGCTTGTCTTTCTTGGCGTCTATGCCATCGGCAATCCGATTGACGTGCTGATTTCCCCAGATGCAACCCAGGATATTCGGGAAGCAACCATTCGCCATTACGGCCTGGATCAGCCGCTTTGGCGGCAATATCTGGCCTTTCTGGGCCGGTTGTTGCAGGGCGATTTAGGGCGGAGCTTTGTGCTGAATATCCCGGTGCTGCACTTGGTGCTGAGCCGTCTGCCGGCAACATTGGAATTGGCGCTAACTTCGGTGCTGATCGGTGCCTTCATCGGCATCCCGCTTGGCATTTATGCTGGCTATCGGCCGGAAAGCCCTGTCTCCAAGGCCATTATGGCGGCATCCGTTTTGGGATTTTCGGTGCCAACCTTCTGGGTGGGCCTGATCCTTATCCTGACCTTTGCGGTCAATCTTGATTGGCTACCCGCCGGGGATCGCGGGCCGACGATTGAAGTGTTTGGCGTCGGGTGGTCATTCCTCACCTGGGAAGGGCTGCGATTCCTGGCACTTCCGGCGATCAATCTCAGCCTGTTCAAGCTCGCCATGCTGATCCGCCTGTCGCGCGCTGGCACGCGTGAAATCATGCTGTCAGATACGGTGAAATTCGCCCGCGCCGCGGGGCTCACGGATTTCACCATTCTGCGGCGGCATGTACTGCGGCTGATTTCCATTCCCTTGGTGACCGTCTTCGGCCTGGAATTCGGCTCCACGCTTGCATTCGCTGTAGTGACGGAAACGATCTTTTCCTGGCCTGGCGTTGGCAAGCTGATTATTGATTCCATCACCTCGCTCGATCGGCCAGTAATGGTCGGTTATCTGATCCTGGTGGCGTTTTTGTTTGTCACCATCAATCTGGTGGTTGATTTGACCTATGCCGTGCTGGACCCGCGCCTCAGGCGCGGAAGGCGTGTGTGATGGCGCAGTTTTGGCGCGAATATCGGGAAAACTGGATAGCTACCTTGGCGCTTGCGGTGGTACTGCTGATTGTGGCGGCTGCACTCGCTGCGCCGCTGATTACGCCACAAGATCCTTATGATCTTGCCAATCTCAACCTGCGAGACGCGCGCCGCCCACCGGGGTTTATTGGTTCTGGTGGTTATGTCCATTGGCTTGGGACGGATGCGCAGGGGCGGGATTTGTTTTCCGCCATTCTCTATGGCCTGCGTATATCCTTGCAAATGGGGATTGCGGCCGGTGCGGTTGCCTTTGGTATAGGGACAGCGCTTGGCATCATGGCGGCCAATATCGGCGGCAAGATCGAACAGGGGATCATGCGGCTTGTTGATCTTCAATTGTCCTTCCCTGCCATTTTGCTCGCCCTTGTACTGGTTGCGGTGCTTGGGCAGGGCAGAGTTCCGCTGATCATCGCCTTGGTCACAGCGCAATACGCCTATTTCGCGCGCACGGCCTATGGCGCCGCAACGGCCGAACGGCAGAAGGATTATATCGAAGCTGCGCGGGCCACGCCGCTGCCTGGACGCAGCATTGTGCTAAGGCATTTGCTACCAAATTGCATGCCGCCCTTGATTGTCGTGGGCACGGTGCAGATCGCCAATGCAATTTCGCTGGAAGCTACACTTTCCTTTCTGGGCCTTGGCCTGCCGCCGACCGAGCCTTCACTCGGCATGCTGATCGCCAATGGCTTCCAATATATGATGAGTGGGCGGACCTGGATTTCGGTCTATCCCGGAATTGCACTGATCCTGCTGATTGTTGCCATTAATATTGTGGGCGATCAATTGCGAGATCAGTTCAATCCAAGGCTACGCCGATGACGAAGGCGCTGCTTCAGGTGCGCGACCTGCGCACGCATTTCGAAACCCGCGCCGGCACGATCAAGGCAGTGGACGGCATATCCTTCACGCTTGAACGCGGCGAAATACTGGGCCTGGTTGGAGAGTCCGGTTCCGGCAAATCGGTCACCGGCTTTTCGCTCATTGGTCTTTTGGATGCACCTGGGCGCATCGCCGGCGGTTCCGTACTGTTTCGCGGGCAGGAACTGGTTGGGCTACCGCAAGCCGAAATGCGCAAACTGCGCGGCAAGCGGATTGCCATGATTTTCCAGGACCCGGCGGCCACGTTGAATCCAGTGCTCACCATTGGTCAGCAGATGGCCATGGCCGTTCAGGCGCATGGTGGCGGTGGAGAGGGCGCTGCACTCGCCCTTGCGGCGCGCAGCCTCGCACGGGTTGGCATTCCAGATGCGGCAGCGCGCTTGAATGCCTATCCGCATGAATTTTCTGGCGGAATGCGACAACGCGTGGCCATTGCCATCGCGCTTTTGCATGAACCGGAATTGATCATCGCGGATGAACCGACTACGGCACTGGATGTTTCCATCCAGGCGCAAATCCTCGCTGAGATGAAGACACTCGCGCAGGAAAGCGGCACAGCACTGATTTGGATCAGCCATGATCTGGCCATTGTTTCATCCTTGGCTGATCGCGTGATTGTGCTTTACCTCGGCCGTATCGTTGAATATGGGCCAGTCAGCGATGTCCTCCGCGCGCCCTTGCATCCCTACACGCGTGGCCTGCTTGATAGCTTGCCGGCATTGGCCGCGCCTGGGCAGAAGCTCACGCAAATACCGGGCAGTACGCCCTCACCTTTGAATGTGCCGCCAGGTTGTCCTTTCGCGCCGCGGTGTTCTCATGCGGATGATCTTTGCCGATCGGAACCGCCTCCTGTCGGCGACGAGCGCCATGGAGCCTTTTGCCATCATCCACTGGCTGGCGCTGCATGAACGAAATTTTGACTGCGGATAATATCTCCCGCCGCTTCAGTCCGCACATCACGCTGGGTGATCGCATCGCCACCATGTTTGGCGCCAAGCTGGATCGTCGCCCAGTGATGGCAGTAACAAATGTGTCGCTGGGCGTAAGACGTGGAGAAACCCTTGGCCTG
The DNA here is from genome assembly GCA_945873675.1 of Asaia bogorensis. GTDB lineage: Bacteria > Pseudomonadota > Alphaproteobacteria > Acetobacterales > Acetobacteraceae > Neoroseomonas > Neoroseomonas bogorensis_C. The sequence continues at coordinate 12,419 of CAMCEP010000004.1, read as the reverse complement.
GTGGGTGAATCCGGATGCGGAAAATCCACCCTTGGCCGAATGCTTGCGGGTATTCTTGAGCCAAGCGAGGGGGACATCCGGCTGCATGGCACGCCCCCGATGCAGGCCGGGCGCAAGACCACGACCCGTATTCAGACTGTCTTTCAGGACCCGTTTGCCTCACTCAATCCACGGCGCCGCGTGGGTGAAACAATCACAGAAGGTCCAATCACCCATGGTCTGATAGCACGCCATGAAGCCGCAAATTTCGCTGAAGAATGGTTGGCTAGGGTTGGGCTGGACCCTGCTTATGCAGCGCGTTTTCCGCATCAGTTTTCCGGCGGGCAACGCCAACGCATCGCGATCGCCCGCGCCCTTGCCATGCGGCCTGAAGTGCTGATTTGTGATGAGCCTGTCGCATCGCTTGACGTTTCCATTCAGGCACAAATCTTGAACCTATTCCTGGATTTACGGCAGGAGTTTGGCTTGACGACAATCTTCATCAGCCATGATCTTTCCGTGGTGCGCCATGTCAGCGATAGGGTCGCGGTCATGTATCTGGGACGTATCGTAGAACTTGAAACAGCAGCGAAGCTTTATGCGGCGCCCCAGCACCCCTATACCCAAGCCTTATTAGATAGCGTGCCCAAGCTCTCACTTGAAGGCAATATTGGCGTCAACTTCAAGGCTATTCGTGGGGAATTACCATCTCCACTCTCGCCTCCATCAGGCTGTGCCTTTCATCCACGCTGCCTGAAGGCGACAGATCTGTGTGGGAAGGAAAGACCGAGTTTGCAATTTTACGACGGAGATAGCGCGGTTGCCTGCCACCATAAATGACCCGAATCAAGCCTTCGCTTCGTAAAAAAGGGAAATGCGAAGCGAAAGAATTTTTTCAGCGTGAATTGCGCGCATGGAGCTTTTGGACGCCGCAATCCACAGGCACCCATGTTCATCGGTTGCCTGTAATCGTAGCGATGTCCTCTGGCGTCAGGGGCACACGAAAGCCGCTGCGGACAAGTTCGGCAAAATCCTCATTGGGCAGCATGACGGTCAGACAATAAAGCTTGTCCTGCCCGATATTGATCACCTCATGCTCATTGCCCGGCCGCACGATGAAGCTCTCGCCCGCCTTTACATGCACTTCCACCCCGTCGCAGACGGATTTTGCCTCACCGCTCAGCACAAAGAACATTTCATGCGCATGGCCGTGACGATGCCAGGGGGTCTTTCCGCCAGGCTCGAAAATTTCGAGGAAAATAGAAAAAGGCACCTGATCCCTGACTGGGTCGGCGATCATGGCGAAGTAGTTAGTGTCCTTGTCAGATATCTTGAATGTCTCAAGGTCTGCGATGCGCCTGGTGATGATAGGGGGAAGCTTTAATGGGCTTGCTTCATTCTCGTTCATCGTTGCATTCCTGTCCTTAGGCTTCAAGCCATGTTCAACGTGCATAGAGCCGATCGAGACGCACAAGGCGATTGAGAATCATCAGCAGCAGAACGGTTACCACAATCAGTATCGCCGATACGGCATGCACGGTCGGTTCCAGGCTGAAGCTGGCTTCAGCATAGATCCGCACCGGCAAGGTTGTCATGCGCGCAGTGGTCAGAAAACTGGTCACGGTGACTTCCCCGAAGGAGATGAGAAAGCTCATGATACCTGCCGCCACCAGCCCAGGCGCTAGGCCCGGCATCATGACCAACAGGAAACGCGACGGGGCTGACGCGCCAAGGCTGGCAGCGGCATCTTCCTGCGCCTTGTCCAGTTGTTCGACGGATGCCTGGAGCAGTGCGATCGAAAAGGGCAGAACCAGCACAACATGCACGGCGAGCATGCCAAGAAAGGACGGTATGGCGGTAAAGATCTGCAAAAGCTTCAGCATGCCAACGCCAATCGCGACATGGGGCAAGGAAAGCGGCAAGGTCCAAAAGGCTGATAGCGCCGTCAAACCACGAAAGCGGTGGCGCGATAGGGCGAAGGCGGCGGGAAGCGCTAGCCCAATCGTAAGCACCGCGGTTGCGGCAGCAAGCTGAACAGAAATCCAGAAACTAGCGGCATAAGCGCCACCGAACAAAACACGTTCATACCATTTCAGGGTGAAGGCGCGAAAGCCGGCAACGGTTGCCTGTGGCACATCATTAAAGCTTTGGATCATCACCAGCACTAGCGGCAGTAAAAGCAGAAGAAGGCTGCTGGCCAGGAGCAATTTGCCAATGACCGGTCCGAAAAGGTCCAAGGCTTTAAGCAGCCATCCCGGCACGCTGCGGAAACTACAGGGCGCGCCGCTTTTCCAGGGTGTGAGCTTACGCGTGATCCAAATCACCACCAGTGCGAAAGCGGTACTCGCCAGTGTCATGACCAAGGCCAAGGCGGCTGCCATCGGTGCATTCAGATTTTGCAGTGCTTCCTGCCAAACCAACATGCCGGTGGTCCAGACCTTCTTGCCGCCGAGCAGCGTGGCCGAGACATAGGCGGTGGAAGCCATCAGAAAAACGATGATGATGCCGGCCCGCAAACCCGGCAGCGATAGCGGCAGATCAACGAGAAAAACCCGGATAGTGCGGGAAGCGCCTAGACTTTCTGCTGCCTCATGCACGCGCGGGCTGGTGCCCTGCAGCACATCATAAAGTGCGAGCACCATGAAGGGCATGAATACCTGCGCCAGCGCCAGCGCTACCGCGCCATGAGTATAGAGCATCTGCCGAAAGGGCGGGATGCCGAATATCCCAAACACTTGATTGATCAGCCCATCCGGCGCGAGCAATAACACGATCCCAAGCGAGCGCACGACAACATTGGTGAGTAGCGGAATAAGGATCACCGCGAAGGCAAGCGGCCGCCATTTCACTGGAAGCCGCACCAACCAGAGCGCGAGCGGGTAGCCCAACAGTACTGTGAGCGCTGTAACACCAGCACCAAGCAGAATTGTTTCGATGATGATGCGAACAAGAAACTCATCACCGAAAATCGCAGCGAACTGGGCTACCGAGGGTGACTGGATGATAGGCCCGAAGGGATCGGGGTATTCATGCAAGGACAGCAGCGTCAGTACCGCAAAGGGTGCCGCGAAAGTCAGCAATAACCATAAAGTGACCGGAAACGCGAGTATCGGCCCAAGCATAGGCCGGCTTGCTGGCGTTCCGGTCACGGTCTGGTTCAACCCGCGATTTCGCGATTGAAGCGGCCGGTCCAGGCGGGCTGGTTGCGAATGACCACATCCCAATCGAAATCGACCAGCTTTGCCACATCAGGCCCAAGCACAAGCTTTGGCTGCAATTCAACGGGAATGGCAAGATTTTTCACTGTGGGCGAGTAGTAGATTTGCTGTGCGTAGGCCAGCATGCAGGGCGCGGAGAGATGCAGATTGACCCATTCTTCCGCAAGCTTCTGGTTCCGCGTGCCAACCGTGATGCAGGCCACATTCATGGCAATGGCCTGCCCTTCAACCGGATTGGCGATTTCGATATTCGGGTTGCGTGTTTCGGCATAGCTTCGCGTGAAGCTGCCGAATTCGACCGAGATATCCGCAACACCCTGATCGAACATGCCGTAAAGCTGATCCTGACTGCCCTGAATGGCGGCGAAGGGCTTCAGCTCCCTGATCTTGCGGAAGCCGATGTCAATCGCGTTCTCACTACCGCCGAAAATCTTGGCGGCCATCAATAGCGCGGCGGTACCCTGTGCGCCCGGATAGGATGGCCAGGCAATGCGACCGCGCCATTCCGGATTCCACAAATCCTGCCAGCTAGTCACCGGTTTTGATGCCTTACGCTTGTCGTAAACCACTGTAACGGGGTTGAAGGCCACGGCATAACCGCCAAGCTTTGCGACATCATTAAGGTTTGCAAATTGCGGCACCGCATCTGTTGGTGCCTGAGTCACGCCATCCTTCACCGCCTGCCGGCTTTCGAAGATATTCAAGTAAATAACATCGAAACTTGGCCGGCCCCGCTCAGCATAGGCGCGCGCGCGACGCTCTGGCGTGCCGCCCAGCACATAGCTGACCTTCACACCAGGGTATTTTGCCAGCAGCGCTTTTTCCACATGCTCACGCACAATGCGTTCCTGCGCACCGCCCCAAATGCCCACCACAAGCTCATCGCCGGCTTTCGGCTGAGCAATAGCGGTCCGGGTGAAATGCAAAGGCGCGGCCACGCCAGCACCCAGCAGCAAGCGGCCGATTTGTCTGCGAGTCGTTGTCATCCTTCTTCCTTCCAAGGTTGGGGGTGAGTCACGAAAGAAAACTGCAACCACCGGCAAGTGCGGTGATGTGGCAGGCGGTGCCCAGTGGTGGTGGCGGCGTATCGGAAGGTATCAGCACGCGCACGCGGCCGGCCGGGGTTTCCACCTCCACCTCATAAAGATCACCAAGGTAGATCGCGGAAGCGATGACGCCGCCCAGCTGCAACGGGCCGCTTGGCGCTTCTGAAAGCCGCAAGCGTGCGGCGCGGAGGATGATGGCCTTTGCGCTAGCCGGCGCATCAGCACAGCCAAGGCCAGGCGCTTCGAAAATACCATTGTTGCCTTGCCCGGCAATAACAGTACGCGCACCAAGGAAGGAAGCGGTGAAGGCTTCTTGTGGGTGATCGCAAAGCGCTTGCGGTGTGCCCACCTCAATCAACTTGCCCTGCTGCATCACCGCGATACGATCTGACATAGCAAGCGCTTCTTCCTGATCATGCGTTACGAAAAGCGTCGTGATGGCCAAGCGCTGCTGCAGCCGCCGAATTTCGCCCCGCATTTCCACGCGCAGATGCGCATCAAGATTGGACAGGGGCTCATCCAGCAGCAGCACATCCGGTTCGATCACCAAGGCGCGCGCCAGCGCCACGCGTTGCTGCTGGCCGCCGGAAAGCTGCGAAGGATATCGATCGGCAAGATGAGATAGCGCGACCATTTCAAGCGCGGCGCCTGCCTTCTGCCGGCATTCGGCCTGACGCATGCCGCGCATGCGCAGCCCGAAAGCCACATTGCGCAGAATATCCAAATGAGGAAAAAGCGCATAGGATTGAAAGACAACGCCCATATTGCGCCGATGCGCGGCAAGCCCGGTGATATCCTTGCCATTCACCTGCACCCGGCCAGCGGAAGGCGCGACAAACCCAGCCACCATGCGCAACGTGGTCGTCTTGCCACAGCCTGAGGGTCCGAGAAGGGCGACAAGTTCTCCCTTGCCCACCTCAAGCGTCACGTCGTCCACCGCCATCATTGTGCCGAATTGGGCGGAAAGACCGTCAAGGATAAGGTGGGGCGATTGTTTCATGGTGCCTTCATGAGTCTCTTCGCATGCAAATGAAGGGCCATGCGGCTTAGACCCGCGCAATAACCGCAACGGGCCCGCCGCCATCCGGCCCTTGGTGTTCCGCACCGCCTGAGACGAACAGGCGCGTATCACCAACCGCGCCGGCGAGCACGCCGCCTACCAGCGCGCGGGCATGGCGCGTCGCGTTGATATCACTGTCATCGCGCATGATATGGCGCGCGCCGCGGATGGTGCTGCCATGCGGCGGTTCTGCCTTGGCCAATACCGCCGCGATGCGCCCGCGTGCCGCATCATCAAGCTGGCCATGACCCTTGAGACCAAGCTCCTCCAGCGCGCCCCAAAGGGCGAGCGAATCAATCCCGTCCTTCATAACGCGATGCGTCATGGCAAGATCACCCACCCAAGCGCTGGAATTGCCAAGCACCATGATCTCATTGCGCATGAGTTCGATGCCGGCGGAGGTACTTGCCACACCTGAATGGAGCGACCAATCGGCGCACACCACGCTATCAGTGGCCTTGGCGGCATCTATTTCCCCAAGCGCCACCGCAACGCCAAGCGCAGAAGCACCGCGCGAAAAACCCATGGATTCATAGGTATCAACACAGACCACATCCTGCCCTTCGGCGCGTTCGGCGGTCAGCAACGGACATTTCACCTGCACGTAGTGAACATCCTTCGGATCGGTGATGCCGGCCTGCGCCATGGCGGTGCGCACGGCCTTGGCGGTTTCCTGTATTTGCGCACTGCGGCCGATTTCGGCGGCGGTAAAGTCACGCGTGAAGCCAGTGCCGATGGCAAGGCGCTTGCCGGCTGGTTTCGGTGCGCCATCCTTGGCGACCGCAAAGACAATCATATGCGGGCTGAGGCCGCCTTCCGTCCCACCCGACATCACCAACGCAATGCGCGCGCCCACTTCTGTGGGCGTCATGCCGGTCGCTTCCGCAAGGGCCAACTTCATCGCGAGCGTGGCATAGCCGCGGGTGAAATCATTCACGCAGCCATTGCCTTCTGTCTTGCCCAGAATCGCAACAATGCTGGCAGGATCAAGCCGTCCTGCGGCAAATGCGGCCTTGAGCGCCGACATATCGGCCGGATCACGCATGGGCAGGCGTTCAACAATTGCGCGCATTTGGGGGGCTCCTCAGATTTTCTTCTTCATGTGCCGAAAGCCTTGGCCTAAGGCGCGTTATACAGGGTCTTGCGTGTGATCCGTTCCAGTGGATAGGCATGCACTTCACGGCAAAGCTGCACCAGCGCTTCTGCCGCGCGCTGCACAACAATGCCGCCACGGGCTGCATCGGCCGAAGCCGCATCCCCACACGCGCCTGATGGTTCCAGATCCTGTGTTTGCCAACCGAAGCCGACCGCACCTTCAGGTGTCAGCATGCCGCCCTCTTTTTCGATCTCGATCGAAATTGGCGCAAAATTCGCGGCGTGTTCCATGGTAATCAGATCACCATGCAGATGCAGCATGACGCTTGTTTCCACCTCTCCGCCATGAATGCCGTGCTTGAGTTCCGTGGTGCCGAACAAATCATCCTGTTTCGTGATGTTCCACCAAGTGGCCGTCACCACGAACATTTCGTGCCGAACCCGTAATTCTCGCGCCACGATATCCGCGACTTGCGGCTGGCCGCCATGGGAATTGAACAGGATCAGTTTGCGGCAGCCGGCGCGCAGCACACTCTCCCCAATATCGAACCAAAGGTGGAACAGCGTTTCATGCGAAAGGCTAAGCGTGCCGGGAAAGGCATGATGTTCATTGGATTTGCCGATGGGCATCATGGGCAAAACCAGCACCGGCAGATCATCCGGCATCAGCCCCACGGCCTCAGCGATTATGCCTTGGTTGATGGCCGCATCCACCTTGATGGGTAAATGCGGCCCATGCTGTTCAGTGGCGGCCACCGGCAGGATGGCAACAAGATTCGCCATATCCATTTCGGCGAAATCTTTGGTGGAATGGTCCCACCACCAATGGGATTTTAAGCGCGCCGGCATGCCGCAGTAAAAGCCCGCGAGCCAAAAGCGGACAAGGCCGCTTATCAGTAAAGATTGGCAGCCCAGCCGCGCCCAAGCTTTTCTGCTCGCTTTGCGCCCACCACATGCCCAAAAATTGGGCGAAGCGTTTCATGCGTAGCTTTTGCTGAGTAAGAAGTTGCCGCGCCTGACCGCGAGCCTTTTTCGACAGCGGGTTGCCTAAGCCTGTACCACATGCTGCCTGAATTTCACGCGAAAAGCGCTTTCGGCAGCATGCCGTGAACACCCTTGGAGGTATTCACGGTCTGCGTCACACGGAAATCAACGCCGACAGAACACAGCGTATAGGCATCCATACGCGTCATATTCTTGGTCTCAACCAGGTAGTCAATCATCTCACGCAGTGCGATTTCCATGGCACGATCAAGGCTGGTGTCAAAGCCCATGGTAATGACATGCGTTGGCGTTTCGGCGCGTGGCTGCTTCAGCGCCATATCCTTGCGCACCGTCAGTCGGAACTTGCCCTGCAAGGCGGTTTCAATGGCGGTCAGGCAGACCTCGCCATCGCCTTGCGCGCCATGCCCATCGCCACAGGAGAAATTCGCACCGGCGACATGCACGGGAAGATACAGCGTGGTGCCCGCGACAAGCTGCTTATTGTCGATATTGCCGCCAAAGCTGCGCGGAATGACCGAAGTGCAGCGCCCCCAATTCTTCGGCGGCGCGACACCCATAATGCCAAAAAACGGCCTGAGTGGAATATCAACACCAAAAGGCAGGCGCCCGATCATTCTCTCGGCATCGAGGGGAATATTCAGAATGCGCCCTTCGGGAAATTCATCCGGCAAGGTCCCGCCCAGGGGACGAATCAGGTTGAATCCCCAATCCTGCCGCAGCTTGATGTCCAGAATATCCACTTGCAGCACATTGCCCGCTTCAGCGCCTTCCACCGCAACAGGGCCCGTCAAAATATGCGGGGCGCCGGCGAAGCGATCATTTTTCTGATGCACCGCGAATAGTTCAGGCGGCGTATGGAATGGCTTTGGCGGCACCATTTCCGGCGGGCCGGTCAGCGTATCAATCGTGACCTCATCACCGCTCGCGATCGTGATCTGCGCCGGGCGCGTGGCATCAAAATAGCCCCAATGACAGGCATCGGCGCTGGCGGCGAGGTGATGGCTTTTGGGCATAGTGAGGTCTTTCTCTCGTTGAGGAATGAAAGATAAGGTGACGTGTCGCGTAGCTTTTGGCGCGATCAATGGCAATAGCGTGGCATGGTGCTTGCTGTTCCGTTCCAGCGTCGTAGACTCCGTGCCGCGTGATGGTCCGGGCAAGCGCCGGAATTGACGACCAATGAGGGTTGAGTTGCATGAATGATGCCACCGAAGTGGATATGAAGGCCTATGCGGACGCCATGGCACAGGCCTTGGGGTTGCCCTTGACTGCGGAATACGCGCCGCAGGTTGAAGCCAATCTTGCCGTCGCCTTTCGGCTTGTGCAGCTGGTGCTTGATTTCCCCCTGCCCGATGAAGCGGAACCCGCACCGGTTTTCGTAGCCCAAGGCAATCAGGCATGAAGGATTGGACGCAAGAGCCCGCGCACCACATTGCGGATGCAGTGCGGAGCGGCCAGGTCACAGCGCGGCTTGTGGCGGAACAGCATCTGGCAGCCATCACGCGCCGCAATGGCTTGTTGAAGGCCTATACGGATGTCACGGCTACCCGCGCGCTTGCCCGCGCCGAAGCCATTGATGCAGCGCGCACGCAGGGCAAGCCTTTGCCGCCGCTTGCCGGCGTTCCCTTCGCGGTCAAGAATTTGTTTGAGGTGGATGGCCTGGTCACGCGCGCCGGCTCCAAGATCAATCGCGATCATGCGCCTGCACGGCAAGATGCGACGCTCATCACGCGGATGGAGGCTGCCGGCGCGGTGCTGCTCGGCGCGCTCAATATGGGCGAATACGCTTATGATTTTACCGGCCGCAATGCGCATGATGGCAATTCGCTGAACCCGCATGACACAGCGCGCATGACAGGTGGTTCTTCCGGTGGTTCAGGCGGTGCGGCGGCGGCGGGGCTTGCGGCCATTACGCTTGGGTCGGATACGAATGGGTCAATCCGTGTTCCGGCATCGCTTTGTGGTCTATTCGGGTTGAAGCCAAGCTATGGCGGACTTTCGCGCGCCGGCACTTTTCCCTTCATTGCAAGCCTGGATCATGTCGGGCCGCTTGCGCGTTCCGTGAAAGATCTGACGCTGGCTTATGACGCAATGCGCGGCGGTGATCCGCTTGATCCGGTATCCACCAAGGGCAGCGCAGAACCACTGACGCCTTCGCTGGATGCTGGCATCAAGGGACTGCGCATCGCGCGCGCCGGGGGCTACTTCACGCGCATGGGTGAAGCACAGGCCTTCGCCGCCGTGGATCTGGTGGCGCGCGCGCTGGGCGCTGCACGGAGCGTTGAATTCCCCGAAGCACATCGCGCCCGCGCGGCAGCCTTCATCATCACCATGATCGAAGGATCCGCCCTGCATCGGGACCGCATTCGCACAAGGCACGCGGATTTTGACCCTGAAGTGCGTGATCGGCTGATTGCTGGTGCCATGCTGCCTGGCGATTGGTATGTGCAGGCGCAAAAATTCCGCCGCTGGTTTCAGGCGGAGGCGTTGAAACTGTTTGTCGAGACTGATCTGATCCTGGCCCCAGCCACACCCACTTCAGCACCGCTGGTGGAACAAAAAACTTTCGTGCTGGATGGTCAAACCCTACCGGTGCGGCCCAATCTTGGCATCTTCACCCAGCCCATTTCCTTTATTGGCCTGCCCGTGGTCACCGTGCCGGTTTGGCCGGAACAGGGCATGCCGATCGGTGTGCAGATCATCGCTGCACCTGGCAAGGAAGCGCTCGCCTTGCGCGCAGCGCATTGGTTGGAAAGCCAGCGCATTGTTCACGCCAAACCAGCCAGCTGAGGAGACATTCATGGACATCAATATTGCCGAGGTAAAGGCCGAGGTTGAAGCCGCCTTCGCCGAGTATGAAAAGGCGCTGATCAGCAATGATGTCGAAACGCTTGACCGGCTTTTCCTGAATAGCCCGAATACCATCCGCTACGGCGCTGCCGAAAATCTTTATGGCTATACGGAAATTGCTGCCTTTCGCGCTGGGCGCCCTTCCGCTGGGCTGGAACGCAGCCTGGAACGCACCGTCATCACCACCTATGGGCGTGATATGGCCACCGCCTGGACCATGTTTCGCCGCCCGTCACTGCCTGGAAAAATCGGGCGTCAAAGCCAGGTTTGGATGCGCACACCTGAAGGCTGGCGCGTGGTGGCTGCGCATGTCTCAGTCATTGCGGAGTAGACCCTTACCGAAACAGTCCGAGAAGGCCAGGGCAATAGCAGAAAAATATCCTGCTTCTTGTGTTCCAGCTAAGTCCTCTCGGGCAAAGCCCATATTGACTTCCTGCCCAAACACGAATGGACCTGTCACGGTTTTTACCCCTCCTTTAATCATACATGGTGCAGCAAAGGAGATGAACCAAGCGCACAGGCAGGATGGATGAATTCGCAAAAAAGTGGCGCGAATAGCGTTCACCAAGGGGCTTTCGCGGCGCCAGGTTGCGGATGATCCGCGCGTCGATTTTTCGACCTTGAACAAATGGATGAGCGCGTACCGTAACACGGATGGGGTTTCTGCCGAGGACCGTGAGCTTGCGCGGGAGAGCGAACATCTTCGTCATGAAGGTCAGTTTCGTGGAGGAATAGCGCGGGGCCTTTCCAATTGATCGGCCATGCCAAGTGATGAATAACAGCTCAACCCCATCAGACTTGGGCGGGGGACATCAGCTATATCTGGACCCGCGAGGGTGCGCTCTAACTGGCGGTGATCCTGGACCTGCACTCCCCGCGCGTAAACGGCTGGGCCGTCAGCGATCGCATGAAACGGGATCTCGCGATCCGCGCGCTGAAAATGGCCCTCGCGCTCTGGTCCCCACCGCCGGGTTGCGTCTTCCATAGCGACCGTGGCAGCCAATATTGTTCTCACGACTACCAGAAAATTCTCCGCGACCACGGCTTGCGGTCGGCGAAGAGCAGCAAGGGCAAGTACTATGATAACGCCGTTGTCGAGACGCTCTTCAAGACCATCAAGGCCGAACTGGACTGGCGCAGGACGTGGGCAACCCGTCGCAAAGCCGAAACCATCATCTTCCAATACATCAACGGCTTCTATAACCCGCCCCGCAGGCACTCAACCTTCGAAGGCACCCCCCTGACCTTCGAAAGCCTTGCAGCTTAAACAAGCAAGGAGAGCGGCATAAATACGTGACGAGTCCATTTCAAAAAACCGGAAATATCGCATGGTGTACATCGCCAATATGGTCTCGTTGGCGCTGATGCGGAACAAGTCGTGCAACGTCGTTCTTGCGATATCTCAATGTGCTCGATAGCTATAAATATCGATTTTATTCTCAAATGTTCTCATGGGGTTTGATTCATGCTGACTTCGCTAGTTCCCAAAATACCCTCGTATACGACTGGCTATATGTTTGGTGAGCTGATCCACGCCATTGCAGAGACGCAACCAGCGTGATCGGATCAATGGGTCCCTGCAGCACCGCCAAGGCGATGTTGCCTTTTGAAGGAGATGGCTTCGATGAAAAATCCGACTACAACACGCCGCACCGCAGGTGGGCTAGCCTTGACCGCGCTCTTGACCCGTCAAGTCGGTGCACAGACAGGTAGCTCGGAAGCGGAACGCCCTGCGGGCCGCGTAGTTCTCTCGCAGACGCAAGTCGGTTTGTTTTATGGTGTGTCCTGGGGCAGCGGTACGCTAAACTTCGCGGATCATAGTTATCACTTTCGCATCCGCGGCCTTGGCGTAGGCGGAATCGGTGTTTCCGAAGTGAAAGCTCATGGGGAAGTCTATCGTCTTTCCAAGGCCGCCGATTTTCCAGGCCTATATGGCGGTCTGCGCGCTGGCGCGGTCGCAGGCTCCAGCGAGATTAAAGGTGGCTTATGGTTGCAGAATCCGGCTGGCGTATTCATCCAACTCCACCCAGACCGTAGCGGCTACGCATTGCAGTTAGGTGCCGATGGCTTGCTGATTCAAATGGAGTAACCCTGACACAGCGCTGCACGCTGTTACGGCCGCGCGGGCAAACGCCCAAGAAGCGCACGCAATTGCGCCAGCAGCGCGGC
>CAMCEP010000003.1 GCA_945873675.1 Asaia bogorensis | reverse complement strand
GGCGCCTGCTCTGCGTCACCATTCGGCAATAGGACTATTTTGTTGCGCACCAAATAAAGCGGATCGCGCTGCAGCATTGGCCTGATATCCGCTTCGACAATATCGTGCGGAATGATCCAAGGTGGGTTGAACAATGCGGATTCGATCCTGGTATTGAATTCGGGGCTTTGCTTGCGCTCCGTCGCTTCGCCCACCACTACGCGCGTGACGAAAACAGGACGGTCATCGCGGTAGAGCACGAGTTGCTGATCGGGCACATTCACCCAGACACGATCCGCTGGCAGGTCTCGTGGCAGCCAGCGTTGGCGTTCAAGATTCGCCTCAATCAGGCGCTGACGGTTCGCTTGCGCCCTACTCGGCCGGTTGGCCTGCTGATGCTGCTGCAGGGCCTGACGCAGCGCCATGTAGGTCGGGCTTTGTGGCGCCAGCGCTTCAATGGCTGCCACCGGGTCTGGGCCATCTAGCGCCGCGTCGAGCACTTCCGTCACATCTACGGGTTCTGGCAAAAGCGCTTCAATATTCTTACGCTGACCCGGGGGCAAAGCGCCGAAGGCGAGTGCCTCTGCATAGGTGAGAACGGCATGTGTAAGCAGCAATTCGCGCCGATCGGGTGGGAAGGTGTCGATGCGCCTGAGCAGGCTTGCGTAGAACAAATCGGGGTCCAGGCCGTGACCTTGGGCGCGCAGTACGGCAGCCTTGAGCGCCTTTGCCTGGGCTTCACGCGTGGTCCAGACAGGTTCAAAATCGCGACGCGCGTAGAAGCGGCGCAGTAGAGGGCCATCCAAAGGCTCCCCAGCAACGAGCTGGGTGGGGGCCTCCGCCGCGTTCCCTGTGTCTTCGTCAGACTGGAGCGCGATGGGTTCCGGCGATTCGCTTTCCGGCGTCGCACAGCCCAAAAGCGCCAGCGTAGCGGCTAGACCAAAAGTGCCATGCACAAGGCAGGTGCGCCTAGAAAGCTGAGCCGGCGGATGGTCTGCCCGCCCGCCGGGGTCTGATTTGTGCCTATTCCAGGGCCGTTGCACGCAATCAACTCCTGACAAATCGCTTTTTTGCGCAATAAAAGGGTTTGACAATTCCAGCATAATTGCCTTTTATCTACACTGTTTCCATGACTCTAGCCATCTGGATGTATAAAATGACCGCTGAAACCAAAGAAATGACCCGCAAAGCCCTGATCCGCAAGGCTGCGGCCTTGGCGATCCTGGCACCGGCCGCGCTGCTCGCCGCCTGCGCTCAGGAGCCTGCTCCGGCCCCGGCTCCGGCTCCGGCACCTGCCCCCGCTCCGGCACCTCGGGCGCGCGGCTAATTAGCCTATCCGTCCGGTGGCGGCCCTTAGTGTCGCCCCGGATGTTTTAGTTTTGCTTCTTTTTTAAGAGGCAACTAAAATTTAAACCCGCTGGCTACCCGTCAGTCGGGTTTTTTTGTGTCTAGGAAATGCCGCATCTTGGGTGCTCGGCGCTTCATCAGTGGGTTTATTCTGTAATCAGGTCATTCTCCTGCAGCGTTGTGCGCGCCTTCGCGCCTTGCCTGGAGGATTTGAATTTCTTCGCTCTTTAGAAAATGCGATCCGGTAAAGGCTTCGGGCAGACAGCGTCAGCAGATGCGACGCGGATTGATGTTCCCCCGCAAGTTATGTCATCGCGACGCCGTGTCTGCCCGATCAGGTTCAGTGAACCGCCCGGTGATTCGTTTTTTCTGAGCCATGCTCCTGGCGGTCCCTTCGCTGCTGTCGGTTTCGGGCAGCAGCAGTAATCGGCCCACCAAAGTCGGTGTATTCCAGAGCAGAGAATTCGATTTGATGATTTCATCAAATCGAATACTGGTGCCCTGCAGAAGCGGTGCCTTACTACTCAGGCAATTGCGCTTCAGCGGCAGGCGCGGCTGCTTCCTTCGATGCGGATTCGCGTGACCCCGCGGCGCCGGAACGCAGCACCACCATCAGCTTTTCGATTGCTGTTGTCTTGTCACAACGGTCAATCGCTGCGGCTTCGGCAGCCAAGCGATCTAGTGCCAATTCGTAGATCTGGCGTTCGCTGAAGGATTGATCGGGCTGGCCCGCATTGCGGAACAGGTCCCGGACCACTTCGGCGATTTGCACCGGATCGCCCGAATTGATCTTTGCCTCATATTCCTGTGCTCGGCGGGACCACATGGTGCGCTTGATGCGCGCGCGGCCCTTTAGGGTTTCCATGGCCGGCTGAAAGCTTTCCGTGGTGCAAAGCTTGCGTAGGCCTGAGGATGATGCCTTGTTCACCGGCACGCTCAGCTTCATGCGGTTTTCTTCAAAGGTCACTTCAATGACCTGGAGAGGAAACCCAGCAGCCTCAAGGGAGCGGATGCCCTGGACCATCCCGACGCCATGGGTTGGGTAGACGACATAATCGCCCGCCTTGAATTCCTGTTTCGGGGCAGGGGGCGGTTTTGGCGAAGAAGATGACATCGGCATTCCAGGACGAGGCGGACCTCCGCCAGGCGGGCGCATCCCCATCTGGACATTCGGGCGCATGGTGGGTGGCGGCGGAGATAGCGGCGAGATACTGGGCGGCGGCGCCGGGCGCGGTGCTGGTGCCGGGGAGGGCGGGGTTACCATGGCAACCGCCGGCGCCTGCGGCACTAAGAGCCGAGGCGTTGTTTCTGGCGGCACCGGCGCAGGGCTTGGGGCTTCTTGAAGCTCTGCCTTAACTGGCGCGGCTTCAGGATTTGCTTCCGCCGATGGTGCGGGGGAGGCTGATTGGGCCGCAGGTGGAGCTTTGGCTTTGGGCTTGGATGCGGGCTTTGGGGGCGCGGCCATAGCTTCCGCCGCCGCGGGTTTCGCGGGCTTTGGCGGCGCGGAGGTTTTGGCGGGTGCCTCGGTTACTGGCGCCACGGGCGTCGCGGCGGGCGCTTCGGCCTTGGCGCGCACAGGTGGCTTGGTGCTGGGCGGCTGAGCAGCCTGATTGGCCGTTATCGGAGCGGCTTTCGCCTTGGCGGCGGGTTGGGCGGCTACCTGCGCTACCGGCTTAGGTGCGGACTTGCCCGCAGGTTTGGCTAAAGACTTCGCCTTGGCGGACGCGGCGGGCTTGGGTGCAGGTTTCGGCGCGGCTTTGGCCATAGGCTTGCTGGCTGGCTTGCTTGACGCCTTGCTTGCTGGCTTGTTCGTCGGCTTGGCTGCTGGTTTCGCGCTTGGCTTGGCCGCTGGCTTAGCTGACGCTTTGGTCACGGGCTTCTTCACAGTTTTTGGCGCCACCTTCTTGTTGGGCTTCGTGGTCGCCTTTGCCTTGGCGGAGGATTTCTTTGCGGCCGGCTTCGCTTTGCTGGCGGGCTTCTTTGCCGCGGGTCGGGCTGGCTTGGCGCGGCTTTTGGCAGACGCCTTGGACACTGGCTTGCGTGTCATGAAAACGGGACTCCCAACGCAGAACCCGGATCAGCGCGATCCGGTTGAGAATGCAAAACACCATCCCAGCCAGACATCTAGGTCAGACCAGTTGCTGGAATGAAGAAACGCCAGTTTAACACAAAAAACGCCCCTGGTCACCCGCCAAGCAGCCAATGCCGGCAGAATTCATGACCAATCCGGTCAGATATTCGTGGCCTTCTTGACGGAACGCCCTCAGGGCTTGCCGGGATTGGGGCTGAGCAGTGCCTGCTTGCCCGGCTTGTCCTTCCAATCATCGGCATCCGCCGGTGCATCGCCCTTGCGGGTGATATTGGGCCATTGCTGGGCGTAATCCCGGTTGAGTTCTACCCAGGGGGTCGCCTTGTCGTCGCTATCGGGCAGGATCGCCTCAGCGGGGCATTCCGGTTCGCAGACGCCGCAATCAATGCATTCATCCGGGTGGATCACCAGCATGTTTTCGCCAACATAGAAGCAGTCCACCGGACAGACTTCCACACAATCCATGTATTTGCAGTTGATGCAATTTTCGGTGACGACATAGGTCACTGGCGCGATTCCCCGGGGTTAAGCCTATCCAAAACCGCGCCCAAAATGACCGCGTCAGAGGTTTTAGACAAGGTGGCTTGACGCATGGCTGTCAAGATTCAGGTGAGGACCTCATAGAGCAACCGCGCCTCGGCCGCCGGACCACGCCGTTCGGCCAAGGTCAGCACGCGCCATAGGATGATCTGCCCCGAAGCGCCTTGCCCGGTTGCAAGCGTCAGCACATCACCTGGCCGCAGCTTGGCATGGGGCTTGTCGGTCGGCAGGCGATTGATCCGCACCACGCCCTTTTCCACCTGCCGCGCGCATTCTGCCCTGGTCTTGCGAAAACGCGCGCACCAAAGCCAGGCATCCAGCCGCTGATAATCCCGCCCTTCCGCCTCTGCCGCCACCGCCCCCCGCTCAATCCTTCTTGAGCTTCAAGGCGGCGAGCACCGCAAAGGGGCTATCGGGGCGCGGCATGGGGGGCAGCGCTACGCGATCTTCCCGCGGCGGCCGGGGGCCGCGTGGGCGGTCATTGCCGCTCTTCTGGCCGTAATGCTGGCGCTGCTGCTGCCCGCTGCCATCGGGCTTTGGGCGGCGATCTGGGCGTTGATCTGGCCGGCGTTCCGGGCGCTGCTGTTCTGGGGCGGTCTGGTCGGGCGCCGCCCCTTCAGTCGGCGCGCCTTCCTGGCGGCGCTGATCTGGTCGCTGACCGCGGCGATCCGGGCGCCGGTCATCGCGGCGCGGGCCTTGCTCTTGGCGCTGATGCTGCCGCGGCTCAAAACGCGGCGCGCGCTGCTGGCCGATGCGCGCGGGCGCGGCGGGGCCGAAGTTTTTCTCATCAAGGGTTTCCGCCGGGATCAGCCGGAAGCCCATGGCATCTAGCACCGGGCCAAGGTTTTCGCCCTTGATCCCCAAGCGGCTGGCCAGATCGCCCGGTAGTAGGGCGGGGGATTTGCGCGTCAGGTGCCCCAATTCGCCGGCGATGCGTTCCGCTACATCAAGGCGCAGCAGCACGGGGCCGGCCGGCAGCCAACCCATGGTCTCGGCAAAGCCGCGCGGCCAATCGGCGGGCGGCGCCACCGCGATCAAACCGCCCGAGGGCAGCTTCGGCGTTTCAATGCCGCGCAGCAGAGACCAAAGCTGCGCACGCAAAGCCATGGCGCGCGGTTTCAGTGCTTCCGGCACGTAAAGCGCATAGCGCCCGGCGCGAATGCCAATGCCTTTCAGCTTTTGGCGGAGATCGGGGCGGATTTCACTATCCGTGGCGCCCATGGCCAGGCCCAATTCTTCCCGCAGGCGAAAGGCCGGGCCGCGCAGGGTATTATCCTCGGCGGCCTTTTCTTCGGCGGTGAAAATCGCACCCAGATCTCGCTTCACCAAAGCTTCGATCCAAGTCGCCAACCGCGCGCGAATACGTTCGCGTTGCGCGCCATCCAAAAATTCCGAGGGCAGCACTTCAATCAGCGGCTTGCCCGGTTCAGAACCATGCTTGAGCTTCGCCACTTCCGCGATATCACCGAGCCCGGCTGGCATATTCGGCGCGTGGGAATAGGCCCAGGTTACGGCATGCTGCGGCGTCAGCGCGAATGCCTCATCCTTGGCGGTTTCCAGCATGGTCACACGGCGCGGGATTTCCGCCCCCAGCGCGCGGCGTGCGGCACGCAGCACCACACGGCGTTCTTCTTCCTTCACCGCTGCCGCATCGGGTTCGAACAGAAAGCCCTTCACATGGCCGACCGGATGGCCTTCCACCACCACTTCGCCGCGGCGGGTGACGGCGGAGAGCAATTCCTCATCGCTTTCATCAAGCGCACGGATCAGATGCGCTGCGCGGCGGTCCACAAAGCGCGCGGTGAGGCTTTCATGCAAAGCGTCGGAGACCATGTCTTCCACGCGCCGCGCATCGGCCTGCAATTCTGCCGCATTATCCAGCCAATCGGCGCGCGCCGCGACATAGGACCAGACGCGAATGGCCGAAAGCCGCGCCATCAGCGTATCAAGATCACCTTCCGCCATGCCAAGCTGCGCGAGCGATGACGCTACCCAATCGCGCGGTAGCCGCCCCTCACGCGCCAAATGCGTGAAGATGCGCGCGCAAAGGCGCGTATGGCTATCATCCGCGAGCTTACGGAAATCCGGCACCTGGCAGGCTTCCCACAGCAAGCGCACGCGCGAAGCCGTATCGGCCAGGCCGCGAATTTCTTCTTCCCGCACCAGCATGGAAAGCGTGATGTGGTCCACCGCATCATGGCCCTTGGCAAGGCCCGGCAGCGGCGCCGACGCGCCAAGCGTATCAAGCAAAGTCTCGACCGAAGAAAAATCCAGATCGGAATTCCGCCAGGCAAGTGTCTTCAGCGGTTCAAAGGCATGGGTTTCGATCTGGGTGATGATGTCATCATCCAGTGTCGGCGCTTCCGCCGTGGTGCCGAAAGTGCCATCGCGCATGCCACGCCCGGCGCGACCGGCGATTTGCGCGATTTCCTGTGCGGTGAGCGCGCGCGGCTGATGGCCATCAAACTTGTTGAGCGCGGCGAGCGCCACATGGTCCACATCCATATTGAGGCCCATGCCAATCGCATCTGTCGCGACCAGGAAATCCACTTCCCGGTTTTGATAGAGTGCGACCTGCGCATTGCGGGTGCGCGGCGAAAGCCTTCCCATGACCACCGCGCAACCGCCACGCCGGCGGCGCACGGCTTCCGCAATGGCGTAGACTTCCTGCGCGCTGAAAGCGACAATGGCGGAACGCGTCGGCAGGCGGGACAACTTGGCAGGGCCGGCATAAGTCAGTTGTGACAAGCGTGCGCGGGTTTCGATTTCCGCGCGCGGGATCAGGCGGCGGAGCAAGGGTGCGATGGTCTCCGCACCCAGGAACATGGTTTCTACCATGCCGCGCGCATTGAGCAGCCGATCGGTAAAGACATGCCCGCGATCCGGGTCCGCGCAAAGCTGGATTTCATCCACCGCGAGGAATTCCACCGGCCGATCCAGCGGCATGGCTTCCACCGTGCAGGCGAAATACTTCGCCTCGGGCGGGACAATCTTTTCCTCACCGGTGATCAGGGCGACGAAGCGCTCACCCTTCATCGCCACCATGCGATCATAATTTTCACGCGCCAGCAGCCGCAGCGGAAAGCCGATACTGCCCGAGGCATGGGCGAGCATACGCTCAATCGCGAGGTGGGTCTTGCCGGTATTGGTCGGGCCAAGAATGGCGCGAACCCTGGGTTCGAACATGCGGGGGTCAATGTCCAAGAAAGGAAAGGCGATGCTCCGTGGCATGATGCGGCGCGCTTGTCCATGGTGGCGGCAGCGGGCAGGGTGTTAGGCCCGTGATGAGCCCCGCCACCCGCTTCGCCCTGATCTTCGCCGCGCAATTCGCGGCCTTTGGCGTGATGATGCCCTTTCTGCCGCCGCTTTTACTCGCGCGCGGGCTGACGCCGGCTGATCTGGGCACGGTTTTGGCCGCAGGGAGTGCGCTGAAATTACTGGCGGGGCCCCTGGGTGGGCGCATTGCGGATTGGCTGGGTGATCCGCGCCTGGTGCTGATTTGCTGCACCGGCGCGGCGGCGGTTTTCGCGGCGGGCTTTGGGTTGGTGGGCGGGTTTTGGGCCTTGCTATTGGTGAATTTGGCGCTGGCGGCGGCGCTGGCGCCGACGACCGCACTTGCTGACGCGATGGCGCTGCGTGTTGCCCGAGAGCCCCCCGGCTTTGATTATGGCCGCGCCCGTGCGGCGGGTTCCGCAAGCTATATCCTGGCCGCCGTGCTGGCGGGCGCGCTGGTGGGCGTTTTGGGCGCGGGGAGTGCCGCTTGGCTGATTGCCGCCATGCTTGGCCTTGGCGCGGCAGCCGCCTTTCTGCTGCCGCGTGCTGAGGGGTTTGGCCGCGGCGGCGCGAGCGGCTTTCGTGCCGCACTCGCGCTGCCTTGGCTGCGCCGGCTGATGCTGATTGCCGCGCTGATGCAGGGCAGCCACGCGGCCTATTACGCCTTTGGGTCCATTCATTGGCAGGCTTTGGGCTTCAGTGCCGGGGTAATTGGGCTGCTTTGGGGCTGGGGTGTGGTGGCGGAGGTGGCGCTGTTCCTATGGGGGCGGGGCCTCGTGGAACGGCTTGGCGTGCGTGGGTTGATATTGCTGGCGGCGGGTGCGGGCTTGGTCCGCTGGCCGATCATGGCTGTCAGTGAAAGCCTGCCGCCGCTGATTTTCGCGCAGGCGCTGCATGCGCTGACCTTTGGCGCCATGCATTTGGCGGCGATAAAGCTGTTGCAGGAACGCGTGCCGGGCAGCCTGGGGGGGACGGCGCAGACGCTGCTGGGTGCCGCGGTGGGTGCGATGACGACGGTGCTGACGTTAGCCTCTGGCCCTGGCTATGCCGCGCTTGGGGCGGGGATTTTCTGGGGCATGGCGGGGCTTTGTGGGGCGGTGGCGGTGCTGGTGGGCGTAGGCAGTTTCAGCCGCAAGTGATCAGCATTACGAAACCGTTTTGATTCAGCGCGGTTACGCGGCCTGTCAGGCGTGATCAGCGGGGCATAACAGGAAGCCTGTCCGGTTCTTATTTGCGCGTTTCAGCCGAAAAGCTGGTCCGTAATACTCTTCGTGCCACGCGCAAGCGCCATTCCGCCAAGGGCAAGAACCGCATTGCCCTGGAAGGGCGGCGAGGTGCGGAAAGCATCGCCGCCCTATGCCGCCGCGTAGCCTTAGCCGAGAGCCGCCTGATCGAAGGGGTTCCTGGGTGAGGCGTTGGCGCACCACGGCTTTAAGTGTCACGCCGAACGGTGCCCGCCGCATGAATTATTGCCTGGGCGGCTGCCAACCAATAACTTGATTTGAAGATCAATCAGCCAGACGGGGCATAAGGTGCCCAACCATTATACTGAGTGCTGAAATCCCGTCTTCACGAGTGGTTTGTCAGATAGGCGCAAAGTGCCAAGCGGGGAGTGATTAGCGTCATCGCTTAACTCCATATCAAAGCATGGCACACCCTTGGCGTTAGGTCGCTATCCTCCCATGCTCACCGAGATCTCAAATGATTTGAAACAAAACGCTATGCCGACATGGTTGGCCGAAACTGCGCCCAGGGGCGCGCCGTTTCCTGAACGGCGGCAAGCCGCATCATATCTGTCTCAGCACCCCAGCGTCCTACGATTTGGAGCGCTGTCGGCAGACCATCCGCGGCGAAGCCTGAGGGTATGGTTATGGCTGGATGGCCGGTCAGATTGAACGGATATAAGGCCGAATTCCAACCAAGCCTTGTGATGCCGCATTTCACACCATCCACTTCAACCTCGTCATTGGCGGCGTCAAAGCCAACATCAAGCGCCGTACGTGTTGTGGTTGGCATCACCAAAGCGTCATAGCGCGCTAGCAGGTCCTGAATGGCACGATATAGCCGGCCGCGCGCGAATTGCGCATTCCGAAAATCGGCAACCGAATATTGCGCGCCACGTTCCATGAAAGCCAATGTTACCGGGTCCATTTGGTTCTGCCAACGCGGCAGGTATTGTGCGCAAAAGACCGTAAAATTCGCCTGATAGAGAATCCGCCCCTCAAGCTCGATCCAGTCAATCGCGTCTGTCACTTCCTCGACAACGGCGCCACGTTCTTCATAGGATTTCAGGGCCGCATCGGTATTGGCCTGAACATCGCGCGATACGCGTGGATTGGCGCAGCGCGGAATATAGCCAAGACGAATGCCAGAAAGATCATCGCCAATCAGCCTTGGCGACAAGCGATACTGGTCCTGGCCTGACTGGCTCCATGGGTCCTTCGGTGCTGCGCCGCTCAGAATGCTATGCATGATGGCGGCATCGGTGACGCTGCGTGCTAGTGGACCGGCATAGACATTATTGCCGAAAGCATCCCGCGCGGTTTCATAAGGCACAGCGCCAAGGGTGGGCTTCAGCCCCACCAGGCCAGTACAAGCTGCGGGGCCGCGGACTGAGCCAGCACCATCTGTGCCCAAGGAAATCGGCCCAACACCGGCGGCGACGGCTGCGGCGGAACCACCTGAAGATCCCCCTGGCGTTCGTTCGAGATTCCACGGGTTGCGCGTAACGCCGAAGGCCGGACCATCCGTGAGACCCTTGACGCCAAATTCCGGCGTCGTGGTTTTTGCGAATATAACAGCGCCCGCATCACGCAGCCGCTGCACCAATATATCGTCATGGATGGCTGGCGCCGCATCTGCGAAAATCGCCGAACCATGCCGCGTGGGCGTGCCACGCACATCCAGCAAATCCTTGATACTGATGGGCACACCATGCAGGGGGCCAAGTGGCGCACCCTTCATCACCGCCTGTTCGGCGCGCTGTGCTGCTTCCCGCGCTTCTTCATCCAGTATGGCCGTGAAGCAATTCAGGCGCGTCTGCTGTTGATGTGCGGCGGTGAGGATCGCTTCAAGATACTCAACCGGCGAAAGCTTACGCATCCGTATCAGCATAGCCGCACGACTTGCTGTCATGAACAAAAGATCGTCCTGCGCCATAGCCGCCTCCTCAATTCAGTGAGCAGCCTAAGCCAGCATTTAGGCATTGTGGAAGGCCAAATGTGACGATAGGCTTTCCTGACGGAAAAAGAACAAGGGGAGCCAAAAATGGGTGGAAACATGCTTGGGCGCCGCGCAACTTTTGGTGTGACAGCCGGTTTGATGACGGCGGCGCTGATCCGGCCGCGTGAGGCAAGGGCCAGCAAGGCCGTGAATGTCGTTTTGGAATCCGAAGTTACTATCCTTGATCCCCATTTCATCACTGCCGCCATTACGCGGACCTTTGGGCTGCATGTTTTTGATATGCTCTACGCCATGGATTCCAAGGGTGCCATTCAGCCACAGATGGTGGAAGCGCATCAGCTATCCTCTGACCGTCTTCGGTGGGATTTCCGCCTGCGTGAAGGCTTGAAGTGGCATGATGGAACGCCCGTTACAGCGGCGGATTGTGTCGCCTCGCTCAATCGTTGGATGCCGCGCGATGCTTTGGGGCGCGCGCTGCGCAATGCGCATGAACGCATGGAAGCGCGTGATGTACGCAGCTTTACGATTTACCTAAAAGAACCCTTTCCACTGATGCTCCAGGTGCTGGGCAAGCCCAATGCGCCATTGCCGGTCATGATGCCGGAAAAACTAGCGCGCATTCCGGGCGATCAACGTATTACGGAACCTGTGGGGTCTGGCCCGTTCAGGTTCCGTGCGGATTTATGGCGGCCAGGTAGCCTGATGGTGCTTGAGAGGAACCCGGATTATATCCCCCGCCGTGAAGCCCCCGATTTTCTCGCAGGCGGCAAGGATGTGAAAATTGATCAGCTTCTTCTGCGGGTAATGCCAGATCAAGCGACCGGCGCGACTGCACTGATGGCGGGAGAGATTGATTACCAACAATATCTGCCCTTCGATCTGCTGTCGCGGCTTGAACGTACACGCGGCGTCAAGCTCATGAGCTTTGGTGGTGTGGAGCAATTTCAGGGGAATTTCCGACTGAACCACGCAGCCCCGCCCTTTGATGATCCGGCGATCCGGAAAGTACTTTGGAAGCTTGTGGATCAGAACGCTGTGCTCACCGCCATTGGGGTGCCCCCACAACATCGCGCGCCGCAATGCCCTTCCTTCTGGATGTGCGGTGCGCCGATGACAACGGATGCTGGTGCCGTCGGCGCCGGTCTTGACCTTGAAGCTGCCAAGGCGGAGCTTCGGGCGACTTCCTATCGGGGGCAGCCCGTTATCATCCTGGAAGTTGGCGGTTCCATTAGCCAGACAGCCGCGATGGTTTTGGCGCATAACATGCGCCAGGTTGGCTTCACGGTTGATGAACAGGTAATGGATTGGGGTACCGTCCTGGCGCGCCGCGCGCGACGCGATAATTGGTCCATGTTTTCGGTCTATTCCAACGGGACCGACATGTTGTCGCCTCTGACGCATTTCTATGTGGCATCCACCTGCGCGGATTTCCCGGGCTGGTCCTGCGATAATGCCGTTCCAGCCATGCTACAGGCCTTTGCGCGGGCCGAGGATGACGCATCCCGCAAACGCATCGCTGCCGATCTTCAGGAAGCCATGTATCGCCTGACACCGAATGTGATGTGGGGGCAGTTTTCGATCCCTGCAGGATATCGGACAACGCTCAAAAATATGATCGAATCGGCCTATCCGATGTTCTGGCAGGTTGAGAAGACATGATGCGCACCAGTGATTGCATTGCAGGCCGCGCAAGCCTGTTGTCCAACCTGATGTTGGTTATTGCGCTGCCTTGCGATGTTTGAATTGCCCGGACGATGAAATCTTTTTCTGGTAAATTGGTTTACTGGAATCTGCCACCAGCCAATGGGAGAGCCATCGGTGACCATTCTGATCCATAATACCACCCTGATCACTGTGGATGATGCGAATAATGTCATGCACGGTGCCGCGATTGCGATTGACGGTGGGCGTATTGCCGCCATCGGACTTACCCCCGAATTACAAGCACGATTTCCGGATGCAGAGGCTATTGACGGGCGAAACCATGCCGTCATGCCTGGCTTCGCGAATATCCATACGCATCTCGGTATGACGTTGGCGCGTGGCATTTATGAAGATCTTTCACCACCCCATGCCCCACCCTTTTGCGGTGGCCTTTCGCCCTTGCCCCTTCCAAGCCTGTCGAAAGAAGAAGCCGGGGTCATGGTGCAACTTGGCGCGCTTGAGGCTATTCGGTGCGGGACGACGGCCCTGCTGGAGGATGGGAGCGGAATAGAGAATTATGCCAGCCTGCTCGAGGCGACCGGCCTTCGCCTTTTATTGGCTGAGCGCGCCTGGGATCGGGCGGATGCCGGCATTGGCGATCCCGCCCCTTTCATTGCTTCTGAGAAAATAGGTGAAGCGGGTCTTGAGCGTATTGCGCGGCTCCATTCTGGCTGGCATGGCCGGGCTGGCGGTCGCATCGCTGTGGGCGTTGCGGCATGGGCGCCTGATATGTGTACGCCCAAATATCTACGGCGCCTGAATGATGTGCGTCAGTCATTGGATGCTATCGCAACGGTTCATCTGAATCAGATCTGGGGCGAGGTTGCCGCTGTTGAGGCGCATCGCGGCTGCCTGCCGACCGAATATCTCCATGCTGAAGGTTTTCTCCATGACCGCTTGGTGGCGGCGCATTGCCGCTGCATGGCTGATCGGGAGGAAAAACTCTTGGGCCGCGCAAAGGCGCGCGTTTCCTTCAATTCCGCCATTGCCGCACGACGGGGACTTTCGCCGCGGATCGCCAAGCTTGAAGCTGATGGCTGCCTGATTGGGATGGGCAGCGACAATATGGCGGAAGATATGGTTGAAGTGATGCGCACCGGCCTATTCATGGAGCGTATTCGCCGTACCGATGGCCGCAACCCTACACCGGAAGAAGCCTTGCGCTGGGCTACACGCAATGGCTACGCCGCGATGGAAGTGCCTGATGGCGGTTGGCTTGCCCCCGGTAATCGGGCTGATCTCATTATGATCCGCACAGATCGTGCACATCTAGTGCCCCGCATGCGCATGATATCTTCCTTCGTGCATCAGGGGCAGGGCCGCGATGTTGATGCGGTGATGGTCGATGGTGCCTGGCTGATGCGCGATGGCCGCGTGTTGACCATGGATGAGGATACCATTGTCGCACAAGCTGATCGCATAGCGCGGCGCGCCTGGGCGCGCCTATTCGCGGAAAATCCAAGCCTGCCCATACCGACTGGCTTTGCACCACCACCCTGAAGGAGAAAGAGAATGAGAACTCATCGACGTTCGCTCTTGCTTGCCGGCCTTGCTGCGCCAGGGATTGTTTCTGCCACCACAAGGGCTTCTTTGGCGCAGGATCCGCGCAAGACCATCCGCGCCGTGCCCATCGGTGATCTACGTGCTCTCGATCCCATTTGGACAACCGCTTACATTACGCGCAATCATGGATATCTTGTCTATGACACGCTTTTTGCGCTGGATGCCAACAATACACCCCAGCCACAAATGGTCGAACGCCATCAGGTCAGCAGCGATGGGTTGCGCTGGGAATTCACCCTGCGTCCGGGCCTGACCTGGCATGACGATACTCCCGTACGCGCTGCGGATTGCGTTGCATCAATCAGGCGCTGGGCCGCCAAGGACGGCATGGGGCGCGCCCTTATCGCAAATACCGCGAGCCTTACGGCACGCGATGAGCGCAACTTCACGCTTCAGCTCAATCGCCCCCTTGGATTCGTGCTGGAAGCACTCGGGAAAATCGACAGTACCGTGCCCTTCATGATGCCAGAGCGCCTGGCCATGACCGATCCAAATACGCAGGTGACTGAGGTTATCGGGTCTGGTCCCTTTCGCATGCGGCGTGAAGAATGGGTACCAGGTGCCAAGGTGGTCTATGAGAGATTTGCGCGCTACGTGCCGCGTTCCGAACCACCAAGTCAGGCCGCTGGCGGTAAGGTCGCGAAGGTGGATCGGGTTGAGCTGCTCTACACACCCGATGCCGCGACAGCTATGTCGGGATTGCTTAATGGTGAGCTTGACATACTAGAAAGCCCGGCACCGGATTTGGTAGAACGTATGTCACGCGCACGCGATGTGACCGTTTCGGCCAATGATCCGCTCGGCTTTCAGCTCTTTTGCGCCATCAACCATCTGCATCCGCCATTTAATAATGCTGATGCGCGCCGTGCCCTGATGATGGCGGTGCAGCAATCGGATTTCATGCAGGCAACGGTTGGTGATCGCACGCCGTGGCGCGACTGCATGGCGATATTTGGCTGCACGCCCGGTGAACCCAATCAGGCTGAGACCCTCGGCTGGCCGCGCCATGATCTCACAGAGGCCGGGCGCCAGTTACGCGCGGCCGGATATGATGGGCGGCCCATTGTTGTCTTGGATCCGGCTGATAATGCCACCTTGCATCCAAGCGCCCTGCTAATTGCAGATGCACTTCGCAAAATGGGCGCCACAGTTGATTTGCAGGTGATGGATTGGAGCACGCTTGTCCAACGTCGGGCCAATCGCGCGCCGCCAGGGCAAGGTGGGTGGAATCTGTTTGTCACCAATGCCACGCTTACGGGTATTGCCAATCCGCTATTGAACAATTTTGCACGCCATTGTGATCAGGCGTGGTTTGGTTGGCCCTGTGACCGCCGCGTTGGCGAATTGACCGATGCCTGGACCTTTGAGGCTGACCCTGCAAAGCGCCGAGATATCGTGAAACAGCTGGAAAAAACCCATCTTGAAATAGGCACGCTGATACCACTGGGGCAATACCGCGGTGTCATTGCGCATCGACGGTCTTTGCGCGGCGTATTGCCAGGACCCGCCTTATTTTACTGGAATATAGAAAAGGTATGAGCTGGTGCTGACATAGGAGTGATTGGGGAGCATTTGGGAATTATGATGATGGGACAGCTTAAAGGGATCAGTGGGCTACAATATGGGGAGCGTCCCAAGAATCCGCAGCATTCCGGCAGCGTCAAAATGACCCGTCGATCTTTTCTTGCGACGCCTGTTTTGCTGGCCTCAAGGGCAGACGCTCAGCAGCCTTTCCCGGCACGCCCGATCAGGTTGTTGGTTGGCTCTGCCAGCGCCGGATCGCTCGATTTCGTTGGGCGACTCATTGCCAACGGTATGGCCGAAATTTTGGGCCAGCCAGTGGTTGTGGAAAATCGTGGCGGCGCACAGGGGGCCTTGGCCATGGAACCTGTGTTACGTGCGGCGCCGGATGGCCATACGCTCGTCATCAACAATATGGGCGCCCTGTTGGTAAACCCCTTGGTGCAGAATACGCCAAATGAGCAGCAGCCACTCGAGATTCTGGAGCCTATCGCACTTGTGGCTGATGTGCTGACCGTGCTGGTGACATCAAAGGATCGCCCATGGCGCAGCTTATCGGATTTGCTTTCTGCCGCGCGTGCAAATCCTGGCGGCTTGAGCTGGGGCCATCCCGGCGTTGGATCCAGCCCATGGCTTGCGGCACTTTTATTGAGCCAAATGGCAGATATCCGCGCCATTGGCGTACCATATCGTGGTGGCGGCCCGGCGATGGTGGATTTATTGGCGGGTCGGCTTGATTTCATGTTCGCGACAACGCCGACCTGTTTTCCGCATATCCAGACCGGGGCGCTTCGTGCCATGGGCGTACCGCTACTTTCCCGCATGCCGCATCTACCGGATGTGCCTACCCTGGCGGAAGGCGGCGTCTCCGGCTTTGAGGTACGCAGCTGGTTCGGCGTGATGACCACGAAGGGAACTCCCCGCAGCGTGGTTGAAAGTTTGAACGCGGCAATCAAGCAAACGCTAGCTCAGCCCGGTGCAATTGCGCAGCTTGATAGTCAGGGCATTGCGCCATTGTATACTACACCCGAGGAATTCAGCCGTATCGGCAAGGCTGATCGCGAAAAATGGAGACCTATTGCCCAATTGGCCAATCGTGCCAGCCAATAGATCGCTACTTGCAATGCACTAACGCTGCCATCCCATCACGTTGAAATCGTCCTATCGAAAAGCTGCTGTGTTTATTGGGCGATGCTTTGCGGACCCGTGGCGTCTATAGCCTTCAAAGGGATAGGCTTCAGGCGCGAGACCCTTGATCACCTGCCTGTCAAGCTCTTTAAACGGCGGCATAAGACCGACTGTCCCTTGTCGCCTGATTGTCAATCGCCCTAGGATCGCTGCACAT
Organism: Asaia bogorensis; assembly: GCA_945873675.1. Lineage (GTDB taxonomy): Bacteria > Pseudomonadota > Alphaproteobacteria > Acetobacterales > Acetobacteraceae > Neoroseomonas > Neoroseomonas bogorensis_C. The sequence goes on along the minus strand of CAMCEP010000003.1, from coordinate 17,766 downwards.
GGTCCCAACAATGCGGAGAAACCTCATGCCGGATATCCAAACGCGAGTAACACGGCGTGCCTTGTTGGCCGCCGCGCCACTCACTCTCGCAGGCGTCAATGTCAGGGCACAGGCCGCTTGGACACCACAGCAACCCATTCGTATTCTGATTGGTTACGCACCTGGCGGCGCCGTGGATATTCTTGTGCGTATTGTCGCTGAAGGGCTTCAACGGGTCCGCGGCGTAAGCGTAATCCCTGAAATCCGCAGCGGTGCTTACGGTTTCATTGCCGCGCAGGCAGCCGCCCGCGCCGCACCCGATGGCTATACCTTGGCGAGCGCCATTATGGGGATGATGTGCGTGGCGCCTGCCATCCCGGGCATTCCGATTCCGCTTGATCTTGACCGTGATCTCACGCCTGTTACCGCGCTCGCCGGTACGCCCATGGCGCTTGTCGCGCGCCCAGATGCGCCCTTCAATGATCTTGAGGGCCTTGCTGCATTTGCGCGTTCACGCAATGGGGCTGCAACCTATTCTTCGGCTGGCAATGGTTCCATCAATCATTTGGGGGGCGCCCTGATTGCTGGCGCACTTGGTGTACAAATGACGCATGTATCCTATCGCGGTGGTGCGCCTGCTGCGTTGGATGTTTCGGCCGGCCGTATTGACATCATGGTCGCCAATGTAGCTGAAGTTGCGCCCGCTATTCGTGCGGGCCAATTAAAGGGCATCGGCGTGACCACCAGAGAGGCATCGCCGCTGATGCCTGAACTGTCGCCCCTTGCGGGTAGACTGCCTGCGCTTGAAATCAATAACTGGTTCGGCTTGGCTGGGCCCGCAGGCTTGCCAAAGGAAATCCGCGAAGGCCTTGCCGCCGCATTCGCAGCAACCTTGGCAGACCCTCAAACAGCGCGCACATTGGTGGAACGTGGTTTGCTGCCGCTTGGCGAAAGCGGCGCAACCTTCGAAGATCGCATCAAGCGTGATCGAGAAGCCTGGCGTCGCGTTGTGCAGGCCAATAACATTCGTGGCGATTGACGCCGTCTAAGGGCACAGTCTTCTCTTTATACTGGATCATAAATATGTCGGCGTCTCTCTCGCTTGGTATTGATATTGGCGGCACCTTCACTGACCTGGTTGTCCTTGACCCGAGTGATGGCCGGGCGATCATCTGGAAAGAAAGCACTACGCCTGACGATCCTGCGCGCGGGACCATGCTGGGACTTACGCATCTCCTCAAGAAAGGCGATATAGCGCCGGCCTCCATCGGTCGCGTTGTTCATGCAACAACGCTTTTCACGAATGCCCTGATTGAAAGAAAAGGCGCGCCGACCGGGCTTTTGACGACAGCAGGCTTCGCGGACGTTCTTGAGATTGGCCGGGAACGTAAGTACGAACTCTATGATCTGTTTCTTGAAATGCCGAAGCCCTTGGTACCGCGGCCACTTCGCCGAGAGGTGCGTGAGCGTTTGGCGCCAGATGGTCAGGTGGAAATACCTCTTGATATCGAAGCCATGCTCCACGAGGTTGCGTTTCTGGTGGAAGCGGGTGTCACCAGCCTTGCCATTTGTTTTTTGCATTCCTACGCCAATCCAGTTCATGAAAGGATGGCGGCCGAGGCGATCGCAAAAAAATATCCAAAGCTTTCCATCACCCTGTCATCGGATATCGCCCCAGAAATTAGGGAATACCCGCGCTGCGTGACGGCCGTTGCAAATGCCTATGTGCGTCCAATTGCCGAAATCTATCTCGAGAATTTGGAAAAGGCGCTGAAGCAGGTAGGCATACCAGGGTCGCTTTTCCTCATGCTGTCCAATGGTGGCTTGACGCATGTGGCTGAAGCAAAGCGCGCACCGGTGCAGTTACTTGAAAGTGGCCCGGCCGCAGGTGCCCTCGCGGGGGCGTGGTTTGGGCGGCACGCGGGGCTTGATCGCGTCTTGGCTTTCGATATGGGCGGCACCACAGCCAAGCTTGCCTTGGTGGATGATGGCGAGCCACTGGTTGCCTGGGGCTTTGAGGCCGCGCGCACCAAGCGTTTCCTGCGCGGCAGCGGCCTGCCCATTCAAATCGCCACAGTGGAGTTGATTGAAATTGGCGCCGGCGGTGGTTCTATCGCTCGCCGCAGTGACTTGGGCACCCTGCATGTAGGGCCTGAGAGCGCAGGCGCTCAGCCTGGGCCAGTTTGTTACGCCAGGGGTGGGCATGAGCCGACGGTGACAGATAGTGATTTATCCTTGGGGTATCTCAACGCCGATTTCTTCTTGGGCGGAGCGATGCGCATTAATCTTGCGGGTGCCGAGCAGGCCCTTGGATCGCTTTCCAGCAGCATGGGGCTGGAGGATTTGCGCGGTGCCTTTGGTATTCATGATGTGGTGAATGAGAATATGGCGGGCGCCGCGCGTGTCGCGATTGCAGAGCGTGGCCGCGTTCCGCAAGACTACGCCTTGCTTGCCACAGGCGGTGCGGCGCCGGTGCATGCCTGGCATGTCGCGCGCAAACTTGGCGTCAGGCATGTGATCTGCCCACCAGGTGCAGGGGCTGGCAGCACTATTGGTATGCTGATGGCGCCCGCGCGTATTGACCGGGTTGCGTCCTTCAATATGCCGCTCGCGAGCACTGACCTTGCCACGGCGGATGCAATTTTCTCCGGGTTGGAAAAGGATGGCATGGCCATCATTCGTGAAACCGGTGCTGAAATGGACAAAGCACGGCTGCGGCGACTTGCCGATATGCGCTACATCGGACAGGGGTTTGAGATCACCGTGGCGCTAGAAGCGTCATCAGATCAGCAGGGAATACTTGCTGCCTTTGAAGCGGCCTACCGAAATTTATTTGGCCGCATACCACCAGGGGCCGCGGTTCAATTCGTCGCACTGCGCGTATCCGTGACGGCCCCAATGCCTGGCGCGGGGGGTAAGCTTCGTTTGGATCAGCAAAATACCGGGAAGGTAGCGCTGAAAGGTCATCGGGACGTCTATTTCGATGAACTCGGCGAAAGGCGCAGTACCCCTGTCTATGATCGTTATGCCCTGACACCCGGCACCAGCATCACGGGGCCCGCCGTATTCGAAGAAAACGAAAGCACCTTTATTGTGGGTCCAGGCGCGCGCATTTCGCTGCTGCCTGAAGGATCGATCATGGCGGAGTATGTATCATGAACGCAGAGACACCCCGCCAATTTGACGCTGTTGAGCTGGAGTTGCTCTGGCGCAGGCTTATTTCACTTGTGGATGAAGCCGCGGCGGCTTTGGTGCGAACAAGTTTTTCCACGCTGGTCCGGGAAAGCTATGATTTTTCCTGCATTGTTACAGATGCGGCGGGCCAAAGTCTGGTACAGGCAACCGAAAGCATTCCAAGCTTCATCGGAACGCTTCCAGAAACTGTCAAGCATTTCCTGAGATTCTTTCCACCGGAAACGCTTAAGCCGGGCGATGTTTTGATTACCAATGATATCTGGCTCGGCACTGGGCATTTGCCCGACATCACCGTCGCAAAGCCAATCTTCCGCCACGGCAAGCTGGTTGCCTTCAGCGCTTCAACCGCACATGCGCCGGATATTGGCGGCAAGATACGCAGCCCCGAACCGCGTGAAGTGTTTGAGGAAGGGTTGCAAATTCCACCCTTAAAGCTCATGCGTGCGGGTGAGGCTGATGAAACCCTTGTCGCAATCCTGCGCAAGAATGTGCGCACGCCAGAACAGACCATGGGTGATCTTTGGGCGCAGGTTGTTGCCCTGGATTTGATGGAAGAACGCCTTCATATCCTGATGGAGCAAGCAGGGCTTGATGATCTTGCGTCATTGGCTGCGGAAATCCATGCGCGTTGCGAAGCGGCAATGCGTTCCGCCATCGCTGCCTTGCCTGATGGTACCTATAAAAGCGAATTGCAGACCGATGGCCTTATGGACAAGCCTGTCACGCTGAAGCTTTCCTTGACGATTGAGGGTGATCGGATCATCGCGGATTATACCGGCACGGATGCGCAGGTGGATCGGGCCATCAATTGCGCGCTTTGCTATACCTACGCCATGACCATGTATGGCGTGAAGGTCTGCACCAGCCCAAATCTGCCGAATAATGAGGGTGCATGGCGGCCAATTTCCATGATCGCGCCTGATGGCTGTATCGTGAACCCAGTATTTCCTGCTTCCGGTGGCTCGCGCATGCTGATCGGGCACTACCTTCCTATGCTAGTTTTCGGTTGCCTTGGGCAAATCGTGCCTGAACGTGTGATGGCGGCCTGCGGTTCCCCCATGTGGGGCATGAATCAATCGGGCGTGAATGCGCATGGCAAGCCCTACGCCAATATGTTTTTCTACAATGGTGGCATGGGCGCCAATATGCGCGGCGATGGCATATCCTGCCTTTCCTGGCCTTCGAATGTTTCATCCACTGCCATCGAAATCACTGAACATATCGCGCCCTTGCGCGTTCACTACAAACGTTTGCGTCCCGATAGCGGCGGGCCTGGGCGGCATCGTGGTGGGCTTGGTCAGGAAATTGCGTTGGAAAGCAGATCAGAAACGCCAATTGCCGTTTCATTCCTTGCAGAGCGAACCATTTTTCCAGCCTTTGGCGTTGAAGGCGGCAAGGCGGGCGCGCCCGGCGTGCTGCGCATCAATGGCGACAAGGTAGACCCAAAGAAGCAATATGTTCTGTCGTGTGGTGACACCGTTATTCTGGCAACACCAGGCGGTGGCGGGCATGGCGACCCTGATCAACGAAATAAGGTGGCGCGCGAGAGAGATATCCAGGCTGGATATATTTCTTGGTAGAGGAGAATCCGAAATTCGGACAACCAGTCTAAATCACTATGACGCGCGCCAATCAGCAATGAGAGAATAGCGTCGCCCCAGGATGTTTCCATCGTGCCCGCAAAACGCTGCCACTGTCGCTTTCAGTAATGAAAACATCGCTATTCTCATGCCCGCCGAAGCACACATTGGTGGTCGCCAAGCCGCGAGGTGAACGAATGCGAAGCAATGGCTCACCAAGCCGGGAGAAGATCCAAACACTCCCCATGCCAGCATGCGCAACCGCGATATTGCCTTCAACATCCATCGCCATACCATCCGGCCCAGCCAAGCCGCCTGACATGGCGATAAAACGACCAACACGAATAACGCCACCATCTTCCGTGATCGGCACGCGCCAAATCGCGTTATCGCGCGTTGCCGCGACATAAAGCGTATGCGCATCTTCGGTCAGAACAAGGCCATTTGGGCTTGGCACGTTGGAGATAAGCGCATCCGCCTGAGAAGCCCCCGCGCGCAGACGATACACACGCCCCGCAGGGTCTTGCAGGCCAGTTTGCCCCTGATCCGTAAAGAATAAATCACCATTCTTGGCGAAAGTGCAGTCATTCACGCCGCGAAATCCCTCCCGTCTCGCCCTGGGCAAAAGGGGCGAAACTTCGCCGGTTTCGGGGTTCAGGCGAAGCAGACCGCGCTTTGCATCGGTAATGGCAGCCCAACCATCACGGTGGAAGGCCAAGCCATTCGGTTCTCCATCATATTCTGCGACCACTGACCATTCACCAGCCGGCGTGACACGGAAAATACGCCCAAAGACGATATCGGTGAGCCAAAGATTTCCACGGCGATCGAAAGAAGGGCCTTCCAGAAAGGAATGTGGTGTGGCGCCGCCACGACCGTATAGCCATTCACTGCTGCGCCCTTGAAGCCTGAGGCCTTCTGGCACTTCGGTAAAAATTTCTGCGGTAACGGAAGGCGGTGCAGCGTACATATTTCACCCCAAGGTGATATTGGCTTCACGGATAAGGCGGGCCGTGCGTTCGCGTTGTTCAACAACAAAGGCCCCAAACTGCTGAGGGTTAGTGCCAAGGGGCACAATGCCAATCTGGCTCATGCGCGCCTGCACATCTGGCTGGTTCAGGGCGAAAACTGTTGCGGCATGGAGTTTCGCAACACTGCTTGCGGGTGTTCCCGCAACTGTCCAAAGCCCGTTCCATTCATCCCAATCAAAGCCTGTATAACCTAATTCCGAAATCGTCGGCAGATCAGGCAAGGCGGTGATTCGCCGCAAGCCGGCCGCACCCAAAGCACGCAGGCGCCCCGCCTGCACATGCGCAGTGGCTGCGGCAGCCGAAGCAAAAGCCATGGCAACATTGCCCGCCACAAGGTCCGTCATGGCGGGGCCGCCGCCGCGATAGGGAACATGCACCACTTCCATCCCGGCCATTTTGGCAAAAGCCGCCATGGCAAGGTGCGCGCCGCTACCATTGCCAGAAGACGCATAAGGAAGCGTCCCCGGTCTCGCCTTCGCCGCTGTTACCAATTCAGCCAGGCTGCGATAGGGCGAAGCCGCCGGCACGACGAGCATCTGGGGCTGCCAGGTGAGCTGCGAGATAGGCGCAAAAGCAGTCGTATAGTCGAATGGCAGATTGGGCATCAGTGTCGCGTTCACCACATGCCCCATGCTGTCGAGCAACAAGGTGTGCCCATCCTTCGGCGAACGCGCCACTTCGGCGGCACCAATAGTACCACCCGCACCACCCCGGTTTTCAACCACAATGTTTTGCCCAAGCTGCGCCATTAGATGCGGCAGAAGAAGGCGCGCCACCGTGTCCGTACCACCGCCAGGCGGATAGGGGGGGATCAGGCGTAGCGGCTGCGTTGGAAAATCTTGTGCCAGCGAACCGCGCATGATTACAGGCGTGGCAAGCATTCCAAGAAATATGCGTCGCAGCAGCAACATTCGGAGTCTCTCTTGTGCCGAAAGGGTTCGCAGTTCGAGATGATTGTCCAGAACAGGCAAACCGACAAGTGGCAGGGAGCGTCTCAGGCGTCTGTGCCTGAGGGAGCCGTGTGACCTTTTAAGCGAAAAACGAGTGCCAGTGGCCAAATGATCTGAGACCAACTGGCGGGATGCCTCACGGAATATGTGGTTCATGTTTGGGGAAGGTGCGGGTGCATGGAAGCGATAGCGCGTAGCCTCATTCCAAGCGACTGATAGCTACCCCTCAAGACCGAAGCGGCCGCTACCAACAACTACGGCGCTATCACGAGAGCTTGAACAATCTGACCCTTGCGGATGTCTATTTTGGCAGGGAGCAAGCCATCCTGTTGAAGCGTGAACGCATCAAGCGCAGAAGCATTCAGCACCGCCGCTAGATGCATCACCAAAACGCATCCTAACCTAAATCACAGATGGGCTAAAATCTCCGTTAGACAACGCGCCAAGCAGGCTCAAATGAGTTGACGATGGACAGCCAATCAAAGACCAGGCTGTGGCACCTGGGCGATAAAGCCGTTGTCCCTTCCGAGCAATGGTTCTGCGTGAGGAGGAGATTCTGGTTAAACACGGGCTGCCCCTGAACCCATTAGAAGGCATAGCCGGACGGGCGGCCCACCTGTGCCGCAAGAACGCCGCCCGGTCTAAAACCATTTGACGAGTGATACGTAACGTTCCACACTTAATTAACGAATAATTGCTCATGGCCATCACACTCTGGGCAATCAGAAATTTCTGGATTGGAAAATGAGCCCTGATCCTAAATCGCTCACGTCAATAATTGCGGCTGAAAACAGTCGCCGGAGAGCGTTTTTCGGGTTTTCGACGGGTCTGTCCTTTAATGGCTCCATTCCAAAAAACGCCGTCATCGGAACGCAAGCAATTGCGCTATCTGCCCAAGACCAAGGGGCGGGCGGCAGTCCCCGTCAGGCGCGCCGCGGGACAGCGCGCCCTGTCCATGCGCAGTGCGGAGGGTAGTATGATGACCCCCGCCATCGGCCCGTTCAGCCGAGGTTGAGATGCTGAACCCGCCTATCCGCGGCCTTGCCCTTGCCCTGGTTGCTGGCGCGTTTGGTGCAGTACCGGCGCACGCCGCTGATGAGATCACCGCGCTCCGCGAATTGATCCAGCAGCAGCAAGCGGTCATTGCCGCGCAGGAGCAGCAGCTTAAGGACCTGGCCCGTCGGGTCGATGCCCTGGCCGCGGGTCGCCCCGCCCAGGGGGCTCCCGCGGCCGAGGCTACCCCCACCCGCCCCACAACCACCTTGCCCGCTACGCCCAGGCGCGCCCCGCCGCCCCGCGCAACGGCAGTGGCGCCCGTTGCGATGCAACCCGAAGCGCAAGCGGCCGGTGCGGCAGCCGCCCCAAGCGTAAGGGCCGCTGCCGCACCGGCCGCGCCGGCGCCGGCTGCGGGCCTTCTGGACGCGGTCGCGGAATTACCGCGCGTGCCCGTCACCTCGGACGCGCAGGTGCGGGGCATGCCGGCCAACCCGGCAGCGGCGGGCGGCGTCAGGATCATGGATGCCGAGAATTTCAGCGTCACCCTTGGTGGTACCCTGAAGACAGTTATGCTCTCCTCCGTGCCGCGTTACCTCGGTGTTGGTACCAGCTTCCTGCTGGTTGGGCGCGATGTTGCGGGCCGCGAGAGTCAGTTCGACCTGACTGCGCGCTACAGCAACCTGTCGCTGGCGATTGGCGGACCCCAGATCGGCGAATGGAAGACTGGCGCCTATTTCCTATCCGCCTTCCTGCAGGAGCCATCCATTTCCGGCCCCTATGGCTTCACCCCCGGTCTTGCCTTCGCCTATGCAACCAATGACACCTGGACCTTCGCGACTGGTCGCATGTCGGACACTTTCAGCCCGCGGGCGCCAAGCATGGTGGACGCCTATGGCATCCTCGGCGCATCAGGCAATCCTGGGAATTCCCTACGTACGGGGCTGAAGGCCAGCCGGGTGCAGACCTTCGGCGATATGACCCTCACTGGTGAGGTCGCGGTGACCGAGCCAGTTACCCGCTCACTCGACCAGAGCGTGCTGATCGAAAATAACGGCAAGCCCAACCTTGAGGGTCGGCTGCTATTCGCGAAAGGACCGCCGACTTCTGAGACCTGGATGCCGCGCGCAGCCATTGAGGTCGGCGTCTCCGGTGTCGCTGGCGAGTTCCGCAACCGTGTCGCCAACCCCAATATCTCACCGCCGATCACTAATATCAGCGGTGGCGCAGTTGATATAGGCCTGCGCATCGGGGACCGAAAGCCGGTTCGCTGCCGCCGTCTGGAATAGCCGATTGACGTGATCACTTTGACAGGGGAGGGCTTATCAGAAAAGGTTGTACGCAGAAGCTTGCAATGTTTGGGCGAATGACAAGACGCGCGTGACGGCGCGGAATAGGCGCCTTTCGGCGATGGATTTACCCGCGGCGGCGTTGCATATGCAGTCGGTATCACGTGGGTTCTGGATGGTGGAGAGGGTGTGATTGGCTGGCCGCGGCGCGAAAATCGAGCATGACTATTCACTCTCCTTAGAGGTTACGATGAGCCAGAAATCCCCCCTCGCTCAAATCACCAATCCAGCCCCATAGGCGCTGACGCCAGACAGTTCAGAACAAAACACCAATTAGCCTTCTGAGCAATTCCTCAAGCGGCATCATGGTCAATAATAGTGGCGCAACCGGTAGAAGTGTGACTATTACCAAGCGAATAAAATCATCCCTTGTGATCGGGGCAAGGCGCATGGTTCTCACAACCTCGAAGCTGTTGGAAAGATCAGCGAGAGACTGGATATCAGCGCTACCCACCAAAGCTTCATCGGGTGGCGCACCACCCCGCAGCCACTTGGTGTCAAAAGCGCGTACATAGCGCTCGGCCAAGGTACCGTATTCTCGCCCGCCCGCCCGCTTCGCGGTCGCCAATTGACCTGAAAATACCAAAAGCGGCATGAGAGCGAAAGTCAGTACAAAGACCACAACAGCGCCGATTTCGAACATGAAGCTGGAAAGCGGTACGCCAAAATGAAGGATGCGATTTGCCAAATACGATGCCAATAATGCCCCATGCGCGGCTGCAAGAACGACGAAACCTTGTACAGACAATGACAAGAAACCAAGGCCACCGACGCGGTCCGGCTGTGTCGGTATCAGGCTCAGCCGAATGCGCGAAACCCGCCAAAGTAGACGCGCCCAGATGAAAATCCGAAAATACCACCGGCAAAGCAGGAACTGAAAAAACGGCAGGCTGACAAGACCAAACCAGAAACCCGCAAGGGAAAGGCGCGCCCCTTCGTCAGATGGCGATGCATACCAAGTGGCTGCATCAATGGCGATGTATTGCCGCCAGATGATCATGATCCCGATGGCATAGACGAAAGCAATGAGAAGTACCTCAGCAACGACCGAGTTGCGCAGCCCATAGGCTGAAGTAATGGCCGCCTTGTAATGCGATAGATCCTTTTCGGGAATGAGGTGCCTTTCAAGAAAAATGCGCGCCACAGGTCGCATCCGTTCCTGCACCAGCAATTCGGCCGCGATCAATAGCGGGACCGCGACAAGAAAGCGGACATGGACCTCAGCATCGAAGATGAACGGGATTGCGACCCCACCCAGCGCGTGTCCCTCAAGCAATGCCAAGATAAGCAAGGGCAACCAGGTTAGCAGTGTAATGACGATGACGCGCTTTCGCATCATCATCAGCGCATCATCGGTCAGATGTGCCCTCAGCAGCAATTGAAACAAGGGCCCACCCAGGAAGAGCGAGAAATTTTCCGTATCCTCGATCGGTGTCCCAAGGGGTTTGGCAGACGGCATCTTATGGTCCTTCCTGGCAGATTCACTTGGCTTGCGGAAGACGTGCTCGCGACAGGTTGGTCTGATTTCCTATCGGAAACGGCCTAAGGCGAACGAATTTTCCATCATCTGCGCCTCCTGCACTCCGAAAACTTGCCTTGATCAGCTGGATTCCCCGCCATGGTGTGTCAGATTCATCAGATTCCGGAAGACTGACAAAACGCTCTACACATCGGTGGTGACGGTCACGCTCCCCTTTCGCACAGCAGCCTTGAGCGCGGCATGATCGCGTTCGGCCTGATCGGCATAGGCAAGGGCGAAATCGCCCATCGCCTCATCGAACTCGTCACCCTTGCCGAAATAGCCTGCGATAAGCCTAACATCGGCACTACGCGCATGTGCGCGCGCGAGCGACCAGCCACAGACCTTGCCATAGCTCTCCATCAGCTCCTCATCGAAGGTCTCAACTAGCGGCTTGATCTTCGCGTCGCGCAACTGCCGGAAATAGAACTGTCTGTTACCGGGCCCAGTGACCCAGCCCAGAAACAGGTCGGACGCCGGCTGCATCAGCCGCTGGCCCATGACCACCCGCTGGCCGTGATGGGCATAGGCACTTTTGCCGGCATACGGTTCAAGCACCGATTGGGTAGCTTCCTTCACCTGCAGGAATAGTGGATCATTGGTGGCTGACATCAGCAATATGATCCAACAGCGCCGCCCGACGCTACCCACACCAACTACCTTGATGGCTGCGTCTACGATTCTGTAGCGATCCAGCAATACCCGCCGGTCATCCGCAAGCGTTTCACGGTAGGCGGTGAAAATCTGATTCAGAACCTCCTCAAATGCCGGAGTGCGCGCGGCGTCGGGGTGGAAGATGAGCGGTGCCGCATCGCGGATGGCTGTGCGTCCGCCGACAATTTCTGCCAAGCGCGGAAAGTCATATTCAGAACTGCTGCCGTCCATCGCCTTTTCAACACGCGCGCGCAGCCGATCTGCCGTTGCCGGCGGCACCTCCGCAGCCACATCCTCCGCCGTGATACGCGCATACCATACGTCAAGTGGCGACACGCGCGTAAATTCCCTTAGACGTTTACGGTAGCTGCGCGCGCAGGCGATAGCCGCGGCCCGTCCATCCTTATCTGCGAGGCCATTCGCCCGTGTTGCCAGAACGAAAGACGCGACAAGCCGTTTGACATCCCATTCCCAAGGTGCCGGCAAAGTCTCATCAAAATCATTAATGTCAAACAATACGTTGCGCTCGGGCGAAGCGAAGCCGCCGAAATTCGAAAGATGACAATCACCGCAGGTCTGCACGCGCACGCCGGTAGAAGGCATTCGCGCTAGATCATCAGCCATGACCGCTGCCGCGCCGCGATAGAAAGCGAAGGGCGATTGCAGCATGCGCCCGTAGCGAATAGGGACCAGTTCGGGTAGCCGATCAGGGTCGGATGCTTGCAGTATAGCGACAGGATCTAGGCGATCCGCCGAACGCTTCCAAACTGCCTGGGCGGCACGGGGAACCTTGTCGCGTAATGCCTTACCGGCTTCAAACTTTTCATCCAGAGACGCACCGTGGCTGCCAGTCGCCTTCGGCGGCGCCGCAATTGCTGGGACCGGCAGCGTCGCTTCGGCAACGATTGTCTTGCTTGAGAGCGCATGTGAGGTTTTGATGGATTTTTTCATGAGCATCGATCCTTGGCAGGGGAGCCCGGCCAGACTGTAACGTGAAAAACCCGCCACCAAGCATCAAACCAGCACTGTCTTACTGATGAAATTCAAAAAGTAGTGAACGCGCGACATGGCGTGGCAATTACGCTTAATGGATGTTGAGTTCCATCAAGGCGCCTGGTGCGGGCTGGGGCTAGTGGAGGCCACGGCAGCCTGCCCGCAAACGACAAGGGCGCGGGTCACAGACCACGCAGCAAAGCGTGACTTATCGCGTTTTATAAATGAACGAACCCAAGCACGAAGGAAACCAGCATCATGCGTCTGCCAAAGCTTGTAGTCCTTACAGGGTTCATAGCCACGCTGATGGCAAGCGCCGGCGCAGGCGCACAGCAGATCCGCGGCACGCCAGGCGCGCCTGATGCGGTGATGACCCCGAACCCCTTCAGCCTGCCAGCGCCAACGCCGCCCTTTACCGGCACCATCATGCCTAATGTCGGTGATAGTCGCGTCGCTTGGCCGCCGCAGGTCGCAGCGCCTGATGCGGCACCCAATATCCTTGTGATCCTCACCGATGATGTCGGCTTTGGTGCGCCTTCTACCTTCGGCGGTGTCATCCCAACACCTGCGTTGGACCGCGTGGCGCAGGCTGGGCTGCGCTACACGCAATTCCATACCACGGCGCTCTGCTCGCCAACCCGCGCTGCGCTGCTGACGGGCCGCAATCACCATTCCGTTGGCTTTGCCACTATTTCCGAAACCACCACCGGTTTTCCAGGCTACAATTCCATCATCCCGCGGGAGACCGCGACGATTGCGGCGACGCTCCAAGCCACGGGCTACGCGACGGCCTGGTTCGGCAAGAACCATAATGTGCCGAGTTGGGAAGCAAGCCCAGCTGGGCCCTTCCATAATTGGCCATCCGGCATGGGCTTCGACTATTTCTATGGTTTCGTCGGCGGCGATACGAGCCAGTGGCAGCCCGGTAATCTGTTCCGGGGCCACACGCCGATCCATCCCAACCTCGGCGTACCTGGCTGGAACCTGACCACTGCGACAGCGGACGACGCCATCGCCCATATCCGGCTCAACACCTCGGTCGCGCCGAAGCGGCCGTGGTTCATCCACTACGCCCCGGGCGGCGCCCATGCGCCCCACCACGCGACCCCGGAATGGATTGCCCGCTTCCGCGGCCAATTCGATGAAGGGTGGGACGTGCTGCGCCGGCGCATCTTCGACAATCAGCGCCGCATGGGGGTTATTCCCGCAAATGCGCAATTGCCGCCGCTGCCTGATGTTGTGCCGCGGTGGGACAGCCTTTCGGCAAACCAACGGCGGCTCTATGCGCGCCAGATGGAGGTTTATGCTGCCTACCTTGCCTATACTGATTTCGAAATTAATCGAGTAATTCAGGCAGTGGATGAGGCTGGTCAGTTCGACAATACGTTGATCATCTACATCAGCGGCGACAATGGCGGCAGCGCAGAAGGCGGCCTTGATGGCACAGTGAACGAAGTGGCATGGTTCAACGGTACCTTGTTCTCCGTAGATCAAATGCTGCCATTCATTGACGATTGGGGGAATGACCGCACTTATAACCACATGTCCGCAGGCTGGACTTTCGCGCTCAACACGCCCTATCGCTGGACTAAGCAGATCGCTTCGCATCTTGGTGGCACGCGCAATGGTATGGCGATTTCCTGGCCACGCCGCATCACGGAACGCGGCGCCATTCGTCACCAGTTCCACCACGTGATTGACGTTGTGCCGACCATTCTGGAGGCGGTTGGCGTGCAGGCGCCCACGATGGTCAACGGCATTGCACAGCGCCCGATTGAGGGTGTCAGCATGGCCTATACCTTCGACGCCGCGGGCCGCGACGCACCCAGCCAAAGGCGCACCCAATACTTCGAAATGCTGGGCAATCGCGCAATCTACCATGATGGTTGGATGGCCAATACCACGCCGCCCGTCGTGCCGTGGGATTCGCAGTCACCCAAGCCGGTTGATGTGATGCATGGCTATACCTGGGAACTCTACAATTTGGGCGCGGATCCGACGCAGATGAACGACCTTGCAGCGCGGGAGCCCGCGCGGCTGCGTGCGATGCAAGATATCTTCATGATGGAGGCAGCGCGCTACCAGATTCTACCACTCGACAATAGTGTCTTGACGCGGATGATCTCCGCACGGCCTGGTCCGGCAGCTGGTCGGCAGCAATTCGCCTATACTGGCCCCGTCGCCTCGATCCAAGGCAATGCGGCGCCGAGCCTTCTGAACCGTTCCTACAGTATCACGGCTGAAATTGAAGTGCCGCAGGGCGGCGCCAATGGCGTGTTGCTGACGCAAGGAGGGCGCTTTGCAGGTTACGGCTTCTACCTGCATCAAGGTCGGCCGGTCTTTCTCTGGAACTTTCTCAACGTGCAGCGCCATCGCTGGGAAGGGCCAACCGCCTTGCCGCCCGGGCGCCACGCGCTGGTCTTTGATTGGCAGATGCAGCCACAGGGCATGCCCTTTGGGCGCGGCGGTACTGGCACGCTGACCGTCAATGGCAGGCAGGTCGCGCAGCGGGCGCTGCCCAATACGCTGCCCTTCACTGTCGCCTGGGACGAAACCTTCGATGTAGGCTTAGATACCGGCACATCGGTGGATGATGGCGATTATACCTCTCCCAATCCCTTCACCGGGCGGATTGTGCGGCTGACCATTGACCTGGGCGATAGCACCATCACACCGGCATCGCTGCAGGCGCTGCAGGATGAAATGGCGCGGCGCCAGATCAGGAGGGAGTAATGCCGAAAGCCTGGCGGGCCATGGATTGGGGTTCGGGCAAGCGGCGCCGAGCAGTAGTTGTGATGGCGGCAATGGCTGCCACCCTGGCGTTTGGCAGTCAGGCACTGGCGCGCGCCGCGCAGAACCCGATTGCGGCGATGAAAAGCGTTCTTTTCCAGAACAACATGAATTTTGGCTATGGTCCGAATGACCACATCCAGAACGTGCTCAACATTCAGCCGGTTGTGTCCTGTGGCATGAACAAGCAGCAGCCTATAAATGCGCAGCTTGGCGCGTATTATAATGCCATTCGCCCGGATATAGGACCCGAATGGCAGCTTCGCTTCCAGATCCAGTTTCTATTCCCGCGCTGATGGGCGTGCGGCGTCTGGCGGGCTGGGCGGCACTGCTTGCCGCAATCCTGTTGCCTTTGGGCATTGTGGCACTGCTCACGCTATCGGCAGAACCTCGGGCGCGTGAGGCAGCGCGTACGGGCTTTGTTGGTTCAGCGACCTGTGGCAGCTGCCATGCGCGGGAATATGGCGACTGGCGCAGCAGTGATCACGCACGCGCCATGGCTGCGGCAACACCCGCAAATGTGCTTGGCGATTTCTCCGGCGTGACGGTCCAGGATGGCCGACATAGCGCAAGCTTTCGGCGCGAGGGGGGTCGTTACATTATCCGCACTGATGGACCGGGCGGGACAGTCGCGGATTTCACCATTACGGAGACTTTCGGCGCAGACCCGCTACAACAATATTTGGTGTTGTTTCCCGATGGGCGCCGCCAGGCGCTGCCCTGGGCCTGGGATAGCCGTCCGCGCGAACAGGGGGGACAGCGCTGGTACCATTTGATGGCGGATGATCCGCTGCCCGCCAGCGATCCTCTGCATTGGACTGGGCGAGAGCAGACCTGGAATTTCATGTGCGCATCCTGCCATTCGACCGGCTTGGTGCGCGGATATGATCAGGCGACGGATCGCTACGATACAAGCTGGACCGAAATTAGTGTGGGCTGTGAAAGCTGCCACGGGCCGGGTGCAGCGCATGTGGCTTGGGCGCAGGCGGGTGCGGATAAAGGTAACCCGCATCGCGCGCTTTCAGTGTGGTTCCGCGATTCTTCTGGTGGAGCCTGGCGCTTTGCCAAGGATGACCCGCGTGGCATCGCGCATTGGGATGGGCCGCCGCGGCAAGCCACTGCCGCTCAGGTCGAAACCTGCGCACCCTGCCATTCCAGATCGCGCCCGCTGGTCGCGGACCCGCTGCCAGGCCAGCGCTTTCTGGACACCCATGCGCCCATGCTGCTCCAGCAGGGCGAATATCACGCCGATGGTCAAATTCAGGGCGAAGTATTTGAGTGGGGATCCTTCGCGCAAAGCCGCATGCAGCGCGCCGGCGTGGTCTGCGCCGATTGCCATGACCCGCATCGCGGTACGCTGCGCGCAGAAGGCAACGCGGTCTGCGCGCAATGCCACCTACCGGCACGCTTTGATGTGGCAGAACATCATCGGCATCCGCCCGGCAGTGCTGGCGCGCAATGCGTGTCCTGCCACATGCCGGCCGTGACCTATATGGGCGTGGATCGGCGCCGGCATCACGCTTTCAGCATTCCACGCCCTGATGTGGCATCGCACATCGGCGCGCCGGATGTTTGCACGTCCTGCCACACGGATCGTCCGCAAGCCTGGGCAGCAAGCCAGATCGTGGAATGGTTCGGACCGCGCCGCCGCGATGATCCCCACCCCGCCTTGGCCATTGCTGCGGGACGACATGGGGATGCCGGTGCGGATAGGCTGCTCGCCGCCGTCGCGACCAACCGCGCCCATGCACCGATCCTGCGCGCGACGGCCATTTCCTTATTGCCCATGCCGCCATCCCAGGCATCGGCACAAGCGATTGGCGCGACCTTGCTGGACCCGGAACCGCTGGTGCGCGCGGCGGCGCTTCGCACATTGGATGGGCTGCACCCGCGCAATCGCCTGCACGCAGCGCGCTTTCTGGCAGATGAGACGCGGTTGGTGCGTATTGAGGCAGCACGCGCCCTTGCCCCCGTGCCGCGTGAAGCGCTGCCAGAGGCTGCGCGCACGGCCTTTACCCAGGCTTGGGCGGAACTGCTCACGAGTGAACGTGTCGCGGCAGAACGGCCAGAGGCGCATGTGAACATCGCTGCCTTGCTCACCGCGCGTGGCGATATGGCGGGCGCCGAGGCTGCCTATCGCGATGCTTTGGCGCGCGATCCGACGCATCTCGGCGCGCTCGTGAATTTCGCGGATTTCGAAGCGCGGCGCGGCCAGCGCGAAGCTGCGGAAGCGATATTGCGGCGTGCCGTTGACGCGCATCCGCGTGAGGCGGAGGCGCATTACGCGCTGGCGCTGACACTCGCCCAACAGGGGCGCGTGGCGGATGCGCTTGGCCCGCTCAGTCAGGCAAGCGCGTTGCGGCCGGAAGAACCACGCTACGGTTATGTCCAGGGCATCGCGCTCAATCAATTGCGGCGGACGGAAGAAGCTGCGGCGGTGCTGCGCGGGAATCTGGAACGCCATCCGCGGCACCGCGATAGCCTGTTTGCGCTGGCGACGATTGAACGCGACCGCGCGAATATCGCTGAGGCTGAGCGGCTTGCAGCCGCGGCGGCCGCGCTGAATCCAGCAGACCGGGAGGCGGCCGCGCTGCTGGCGCAATTGCGTGCGCTTCTTGGGCGTTTGCCCGCGCGGCCGTAACAGCGTGCAGCGCTGTGTCAGGGTTACTCCATTTGAATCAGCAAGCCATCGGCACCTAACTGCAATGCGTAGCCGCTACGGTCTGGGTGGAG
>CAMCEP010000002.1 GCA_945873675.1 Asaia bogorensis | reverse complement strand
GATCCGTCCATCACCACGATGTGGCGCTATTCACTCGGCTTCTGAACGACGCGCGCACTTCGGGAAGGGCGCCGGGGGGCTATAACGTCGCCAGGTGATTTGAGACCGCTTGGCGTTCTGTGTAGCGGAGTATCTGGCTCATCTGGGGTTGAGGTTAAGCCGCGTTTTGGTGATGCATCAAGCGGCGCTTCTGGATGGTCTGACACATGCGGGAATAGGCATCTCCCAGGGACAGATTGATCAGGCGTTGAGTTACTAAGAGCCAGAAATCCTTGTAACTGAAATCACCAGTGTGGTCACATAGGCTCTGGCGCTGGTCAATTTCGACGAAATCATCCGGGATTATTGATGTGATCGCGCTAGGAGGCCATCAAAATGCTCCATCGCAGCGTATAAGGCCGAATCAAGCACAACGTAGCTTGCCAGAAATCCCAAAGAGTTCGCTAACGCCGGGCTACCGAGGATATTACTGAGCATGAAGGTGCGTAGGGCGCTGAAGCCACGGAATGATAGTGTCTTAGCAGCTAATCGACTGGTGTCTGGCGGCCCGGTTTGCGGCGGCGCGAGGAGTTCCCATGCGTATTCATGCAGTACGTAAACCGCCCCACCAGTCAAAAGGCTGATGACAAAATAGGTTGTGGCCGGGGTTACCGCACTTCCGTAGAAAAGTAAGAACAGACCCGTTTCCAGCGACGTGGATAGTATCTCAAATCCGACAGCCTTGGCGGTAATCCTTGTTAAATTTGGTTCAGGGGTTGATGCCTGGGTGTCAGAGACATTCCATATTTCCTGAAATGATTCGCTATTGGCCATCGAGTGCCCAGAGGCAACGCGTAATACAAGAAACAAGCAAACCGCAAGCAAGAAACATAACGACCGCACACGCAGAGGAAAGACTTTCACGCTACGTAACTCCAGTGAGGACAGACACTAATCAGCTAGCCAATCGACCCCCTGGAACTCAATGAAAATAAACGTGAAAGCAGACATAGCGTAGCGTTGTAGCGCCCTTTCCGGGAGTCGAAGGGAAGGATAGCGGTTTTGGGTTAGAGTGTGGTGTGGCCAGCAAAAACTACCCCGACTCGTCATGGGGTCAGAAAGGCCCTGCCAGATTTGCGCAAAAATGGTTTTCATGAAGGACGTAGTGATAGAAGACCTTGACACCTCGGGTATTCTTAAAAAATACTAATTTAAATTTAATGGGGCGAGGTACGTACTGATATGAACAAAAGCTCAGGACCAAAACTTGGTAAAATTTTTTCAATTTTCCTGATAATACTCGTTTCCGGCTGCTCTACTGTAGACGAAAGAAACGAATTGCGTGCCCGCCGTGCCGGTAAAAAAGCAGCCATAGCTTGCCATTGTCTGCTCGCTCATTGGGGGCTTCGGCAGCCGAGGTTCCGATAGGCTGGTTTCCCCAGAGGGGGCTTCAAATATTTTTTCACCAAATGCCGCGTGGCGGCTCTCGGCCGAGAAGGCCGGTGTGCAAAGACTAACTGAGACCATAATGGCGAGAGGCAGGCGCGTTTTGACACCGTTGAAGCTGTAACAGCAAAAGTCTTAAACGAAAGATGACGCCATGCGAAGCGTGATTTTCTCGTTTCAGGGATTCATGCTGTCCCCGGAGTGTTGATACCTTTGGGTTTTCTGACTCACCAGTGCAGGGCGATTGGCGTGCAAGCCGGCGGCCAACTCATAAACCTAGCCGGCACGCAGCACAGTGGCATCTCCAAAAGGCCTGCCCACAAGTTGCGTGCACACCGTCAGTGCCGGCCGGTCGGGCAGGTTGGTGGGGATCATGAAATGCGATAACTTGAGGAAAGGCCATTTGGTATTTGATGAATTAGCCACGCGACGCCGAATTGCTAATCTGCTACCAGAAAATCGCAATCTGTCGTGGCTACGGCCACAGCTTCGCAAAGCTCTCGCCGGCGATACTGAGCCTGGATGTCATCAGAGGCCGTGATGGCTGCGATAACGCTCGTGGCGCATCGCGTCCAAGATCCGCGAGCTTACGATGGCTGGCAGCCTGCCGGCGTTGCGCACGGATTAAGGCTGCGGATTGTCCTGCAGCACGACCGTCTTGCGGTCGAGGATGCCCACGCAGATGAACAGCAACGCGGCGAACGGGAGAGGCATCAGCAGTGCGCTCAGCGTGTCAGGGATCTCCATCCCGTACGTAGAGCCCAGATGCTGCTCATTTGCCGCGTCCAATGTAGCTGAAGTCCAGCACGCGTGCGCTGTCGCGTCGCGTGCCACCTCCCACGAATTGCTCCCAGGCAAGTTCGTGGAAGTAGAATTTCGTCGTGTTGACGGTGACCTGCAGCAGCAACAGCACACCGGCGGCGAAGGGCTGGCCGATCCAGAACAGGTCGATGAACACGTTCGCCAGGCTCACCATCGGCCTGTAGGAGAGCGTTTTGTAAAGCGCGACGGTTGCCGGATCGATAACCTCCGAGCCGGGGTCCAGCCCGCGTTCACGCAGCTGTGCCGCCTGCACCTCGTGCTCGCGCGCGGTCAACAGGCCGTAGCGGTGCAGATCATTGAGCGCAGTCAGACGTCGCTCGAGCACACTGCCCGCCAACGCCGCGCCGGGCGCGGCCGGATCGGCATAGACGTTGCTGGCGCGGAGGCGGCCCTTGATGCCGTCCTCCATATGGCCGCTGAAAATCACAGCCCATTCCGTCACGCCGCGCATAATACCGAGACGCGCCGCGTCCCGCTCGATGCGTGTCGCAGCCCAGCCCGAATCCCGCCAGCGGCGCGGCCGCTCTTCTGCGATGCCGCGGGCACCGGGCGCGAAGTGAAAGCGCGCATCCACGACATCGCTGCGGTTCGCGACCCGGAACCCCGCCGTCAGCCAGACCGTCCCGAGCCCGAGGCCACGGTCCCGAGCCGTGCCGAGCGCCGCGACCCAGGCGGCGGGTGCCGATACCTCCGCGCCGTCGGTCAGCGTGTGAGTTACGAAGAAGCACGACCCATCCCAGCCGGTCTTATACCGCACCACTGACAGCGCGAGGTCGGTGCGCTCGCAGGCGGAGGCAATGCCCCAGCCATCATGCGTGGGCAGCAGGTTAGTACTGACCTCTGCGATGGCCTCGACCTCGGTACCGCGGGTACGGAACAGCACGATGTTGGCGATGCGGCCAAAGGCGCCGACGGCGGCGCCGTCGAAGCCGGTCAGGGCCGCGCCGGCCACAAGCCAGCGGCCTTCCGGCAGCGGCACCTGCTTGCCGGCGATCACCAGCAAGTTCTCAACCGTCGCACCTGGCGCCGGCAGGGGCTGGGCGTGGCCCGTCGAGGGCAGGCCCGCAAGTAGAAGCGCGGCCAGCGCGAAGGCGGCACGGAGCGGCCAGGCCACGCGGCAGCCAAGGCGGCGCGTGTTGGTCAGGACGAAAGCGCTGCTCATGGTGTCAGGCCGGCTCCCCGATATAGGTGAAGTCCACGATCCGGTTGGCGTCACGCGTGGTCCGGCGTGCCCAGTAGTCTTCCCAGTAATTGTCGTTGAAGACGAAGATGACCGAATGAATGGCTACGATGCTGGCAGTGATCGCCGCGGAAAGCGGGCTGTCCAGCGTCACGACGAAGGCAAGGAAGTAATCGACCGAGGAGCCGAACAGGCGGAAGGAGATATTCTTCTGGACCGCCAACGGTATCCCGCCGGTATGCTCGACCACGATCGGAACCTCGCGCACAGCGATCCGCGACTGGCGCAGGAATTCCGCGCGGGTGATCGCGCCCTGCGCCAGCATCTGCTCGAGCGCCTGGAGCTTGCCATCGACCTGCGGTGTCTCGGAGATGAAGGCGGCGTTCTGTGGCGCCTCGGCTGGAGGGCCGGCCAGCGCGTTGCGCAGCCCCAGCGCGATGCGCCCATCATACCCTAGCGCCCAGGCCGAAAGCCGCTGCACAGCATCGAGCCGCGCGGGGTCGGCGCGCACTTCCGGAGGTGACCAAGTGCCCTCGCCGAGCTCGCCGCCGAACAACTTAGGGTCGAAGTGGAAGCGCAGATCAACGACGTCCTGACGGTCGCTCAGCCGGAAGCCGGTGGTCAACGCTATTGGCGGCAGCGTCAGTGCAAATGTCGCGGCCAAACGGCGCGCGGACTGCCATGCCTCGGGCCCCGCATCGGTCAGGCGCGTCGCCTGTACGAAAAGGCAAGACGTCTCCCAGCCCGAACGGTAGCGCGCGACCAGCAGGAACTGTTCGCTACGGTTGCAGGCGCGCGTCCGTCCCCAGCCATCGTTCACCGCCACCGCATTGGTGTTGATCTCCGCAACGGCGACGACGCGCGATCCCTCACGTTGGAACAGCACCACTGAGCGTACGGCGCCGAACGCGCCGATCTCAGGCATGTCAAACGCCTGCGCGCCCATGCCGGCAACCAGCCAATCGCCGCGCGGCAGCGGGACCTGCTTGCCGTCGATCGCGACATAGCCGCTTACGTTATCACCGATCTGTTGCGCGACTGCCGCAGGCACTGCGGCAGCGAGCCACCCGATGACGATCATCAAAGCACGAAGGCCAAATCTTGCACGCACGCCGAGTTCCAATCGCCTAACTCCTGCTCTGGGGCGCTGTGGCGCCTGAAGCGTCGAGACAAATGACCGTCGCCGGCTTTGCCGCACGATACGGAAGGCATGACCAACGAGCCAGGCCGTTCAGCTGTACAGCCGGGGCTTTACTCAAAGTTATATATAGCAAGGCACTAAAAGTACTACCATTATTATTTAAGAATTTTCTGATTCAATTGCTTTTTTTTGAATTTATTTGTGCTTTTATTAAATCCGCGCTAGCGACTGTGGGCATGGCGGGGGCTGAAAGCATGCTTGAAGGAATGATGAAAGCGGCAAACCATGGCTGGACAGCCGCGACGCTGCCCCCGGATTTCGTGCTATTCTCGCGACAGATTGCGTATTGTAATGCTTACATCCGATGCCGTGGGCAGCCCGAAGATTGTGTGGCCGATGGCGACCGTGCCGGCCGCTCCGGCCGCCGCCGTCATCCCAGCCATACTGAGTCTCGTTCGCCCATCGATATTGCCATTCCATTAAGCGCCGGCAGTGGAGATTGCTGCGCCGCCCTATGCCGCCGAAGGTTTTCGCCTGGTGGACCAGGCGCTGGCCGCTGGCGACCTCGGCGCTGCGTATGAGGCATCGAGAAGGCTGCATAGCAAAGTGGTGCGCATGCTTGCCATTTTGGCTGCCAGCACTTGGTGCGCGGCTTTCCACGGAACGTGCCTTTGATGCGCTGCAGGCAGAAAGCTGGCACCAGATGGTGACCCCATGACAGATGGACGGATCAGGATGCCTCCAGCGACCAACGTGAACGGATGCACAGCAGGGGTTATCGGCCGTGGCGCGTCGGCGCTTGCCCTGGCGCTCGGCATTGCCTTCGCGTCTACCGCGCAAGCCCTCAGCCCGCAGCCGGTGCTCCACCTCGACGCCAGCGCCGCGGCGCTCGGCGCCGCCCTTGCCCTGCCCGCTGACGCGCCGGCCTGGAGGGCCGCGCCCGACGCCCTAGGCACGGCTTGTACTGCAGAGCCCGGGGTCGCGATCCGCATCGCGCTTCTGGCCGGTTCCGTGCCGCGGTTGCGCGATGCGACCTGCCGCCGCAGCGCCGCGGCCCAGACACTGGTCCTCACACTGGGCCATGAGGCGCTGGTCTTCGTCGTGCCGTCGGGCCGCCCAGTGGTGCCGCTGGACTCGGTGGCGGTCTTCCGGGCTTTCGGCGCCGCCGCGCCGCGCGGCACTGCTGCCGCGGCGGGTACGCTGCTCGCGCCCGCAGCAGGCACGCCTTCTGATGCGCTGCTTGGCGCGATGGTGCTGGAACACGGCTGCGTCACCACGCTGCCGATGGGCGCCGTGCCGCACGCAGCGGCGGCGCGCTCGGTCTTCTGTGCTGCGCTGAGCGAGGGCAGCAACGTTGTGCGCCGCCAGCCGGGTAGTGCGGCGGAGGGCGTGGCGCAGATCCGTGCATGGGCCGCCTCGGCGCCGGCGGGGGCGATCGCCGCTATCAGCCTGGCGGAATGGATCGAGCTGACCGGCGTGGTCACGCCCGTGCCACTCGATGGGGTGCTGCCGACAGCGGCCAACCTTGCCGCGGATATCTATCCGGCGTCACGGCAAATCAAACTGGCGTTCGTGGTGCCGCGTGCAGCATCGCAACCCGCCCGCAATGCGGCGCTCGACACCGGCTTCGCGCTGCTGGCGGAGGCCATAATCGGTCCGTTGGGCACACTCGCCGGACGTGGCGTCACAGCCCTGCCACCCGCCATGCGTGTTGATGCGCGGCTTCGACTGGTCGACTTCCTGGAGGCGCCGTGATGCACCTGTCCCGAAGGTCTCTCAACCTGCTGGCGCTGCCGCTTGCCTGCTGGTTGTTCGCTGCTACGCCGTCGGCCGCGCAGGCCGAGGGAGAGCCATCCCGAGGATGGCTCTCCGATGCCGCGACTGCGGTCAGCAACGGTTTCGGCAGCGCTCTTGACGGGGCCAGCGCGACGCTGCGCACCGCGTGGTCCTTTGTGCTGGCGGAAGCACCCTTCGATTTCGTGCCGGAACGCCTGGGGGAAAGCGACCTAGCCTTCATCGCGATGATGCAGGCTGCCGGGCTATCACTGACCGAAATCGAGGCAGGCGGTGGGCTGCTGCCTGATGTGCGATACCGCTTCGTCGCCTCACGCGAGCCGTCCGCGGCGGATTATGCCCGCGCGGCGCGCGCGCTGACCCTGCATAAAAGCAGCTATTCCGGCCTGCGCGCCATCGCGCACCGGCGTATCGTGCAGACCGTGCTCGAAGCTGGCGAGGGCGGGCTCTACCAGGTAGAGATGCTGGAGATCACGGTGCGTCCCTGGCCGTCCGTCCGCTATGTGCTCGCGGCGCGGGAACGCCCAATGGACGTTGCCGATCGGCGCATGCTGGAGGCACTCCGCCAAAGCTTACAGCGCTGAACGCCGCACCCAACTCAACGAAACTGGAAATGATCGGCGATGATGTGCAAAGCGGGCAGGCAGAGCGCATAAAACTGCACTCGCATGTCGCGGATCGCGCCATTTGAATGTAAATAATTTTACGGCGGACAGGAGAACTGGCGTGGACCCCATATCAATCGTAACGGCTATCGCCATGATTTTTGGATTGTTGACCGCTGACGCGGTGGTCAACGCAGAGACCGTGGCCGTGCAGATTGACGTGCCTGCCGCTGTGGCGCGGACCGGCTATACCGAGGATGTGGCCGAGCGGATCTTTGTCCATGAACTTGAAACGATAAACCAGACACGCTCACTGCTGCAGTCGCAGTCGATGCGCTCGGCCCGGCAGCCCACGATCGTTGGCGTCATAGCCAGTTCGTTGCGACTAGATAACTTCACTGTGGCGTTGCAGGATCTCCTCGGGCTAGATCGCACGCGCATCACCGGCGCCATCGTCACAAGCGCGCCTGGAGAGCGGGAGCGCCTTCTAATCAACTCCTCCTCCGCCTATTCCGGTGCCTTCTCGCTCGACCTTAGCGAGAAGGGCGACACGGAGCGGCTTCTGCGACAAGCCGCGCACGATACCATGGAGCGGGTGCACCCTTATAGATCTGCATTGTTTCATTTCAACCAGATCAGCGCCAGCGGCGGAAAGGACTATAGTACTGTGGTGCAGCTCGCCGAGCGCGAGTTGAGCCGGCCACTGAGGGCTGAGTTGCTTGAGGAACGCTCCTTCCTGCAGAACCTGCTTGGCATCGTGGCGCTGTTGAACAATGACTTTGCCGAGGCCGAACGGCGCTTCCGCCTTTCCTTTGATTGGAATCCCGGCTTCGCCGTAGGACGCATCAACCTTGCGTTCATCCACGTGGAGCGCGACAGATATCAGGAAGCCATAGACCTTTTGACGCCCCTTATCGCTGGTGGCCTGAGACAGCGTCTCTCCATCAATAGCAGGCGCTCCGCCTCCCTACAGGAGGCGATCCTGAATACCTTGGGCACCGCGCTTTGGGCCCTTGGAGACCTGGATGGGGCTGAGGCGGCGTACAAGCGCGCGACGCGCGAACACCCTAGTTCTGCCGGCGCTTATTCTTACTGGGCGCGGCTACTGCGAGAGCGTGGCGATGAGCAGGCCGCGGTCGAAAAAGAAAAGATCGCACGCGTTAACGCGCTGACCTTTGAGAACTACCCAGAGATCGCCAACCTGTATTTCTGGATGAGCCCACGGGATAATCAGCCGCTGGTACGTCGGATAGATGTTCCCGCCCTCACCAGATAAACGCCAGGGCCAAGAGGAAGTGAATGCCCCGAGAATTCTTCTTTAAGCCCGACACACAGTATTCGAGTTCGTAACGCCATCCTGTGGTTAAGGGGCTTTGTAATTAGAATTTTTTTGACACCAAAGCTGAGGTGGCCGGTGGGAGCAAGAAACCTTGGTGACGTTTTGGCCTGCGGAAATCTCGTGCCAAGCAACACTTTCCTACAGTAGACCGCAAAGCCTCAGGCATTTACCGCGAGATCAAGGGCAGGATTCACTGCGATACCAGCTCATTCCCATATTTTACTGAGAAGAAGCGCCTTTGATCCTCAGAATCAGAAATTGCAGTTTAGGATAGGGCCTGATGACAGCGGCCTGATGACAGCGGCCTGAGACGATAGCCGAGGTTGCCTGAGCAACCTCGGCCACTGGGCTGCCGATCAGTTCGGACGGTGGGGCAGCGACGAGTGATGGACGATGATGCGCAGGTTCCCAGCATCGTCTTTCACGAACACCCAAGTCTTGTCGACCGTGGTCACCGCGCCGTTCGGGCCCGTGATGCTGACATTGCCTATGGTCGTGGCGGTGTTGCCATTGATGAAGATGGCGTTGTTGGCGATTTCACACTTCGTCCAGCCGCCAAGGGCGAAGCCCTTGTCGTTCGGGAAAGCCGTATCGCCGCCGACGAAATAGGCCAGCGCACCAGCGCGAGTGGGGCGGAAGGTCTGCGGAGCCACCGTCAAGGTCGGTTTGAACAGCACGGCACCCATCTGATAGCCGTAGGCAGCGTCGATCACCCGCTCGGCTAGGGCCCTGGCTGCCGGCCCTCCCTGGCGCGCATGGGTTGTGCTGATGCTGACGAGGGCATCGCACCAGGCGCGCTGGGCGGCGAGGGCCTCACGCAACTCAATAGCCGCAGCCTGAGTCGCAGCTCGGTTAACTACGGTGGTCTGGGCGAAGGAGGCTCCGCCCGAAACGGACAGGGCCAGAACGGCACTAAGCATCCTAAGATAAACACCAAGCATATCTAGGTCTCCTTTTGAGAGGGTTTCGTCCGATGATAGAAACTCTCCGAACGAATAGCCTGTCTGGCTATAAATTAATGTAACGGCAATCCGGCGGCCTTTGCAATCGTTGGACATCCTGCGGCTTCGCCATAAGACCACCAAGATATCCGTGCTTCGTGAAACATAGCCTTCGACTTGCCCCTGGTGAACCGTACACTGGGCTTGGTTAGGTAACTTCCTTGCTTTGAACTCACGTGGCGAGCGCATGCGCGAACCTGAATTTGGGTGGATGTTATTGTAATCCTCGGATCAGACTGGCAGTGCAGGTTTCTGGATGACGTAGGCCCCCGGGGGCTGAAAAATACACCGCGGCACGCGATGCGGTCAGAAAAGTCCCGCCAGTTCCCGTGGCTTTTTAGGAGCCGGGTACTGGGATGCCCGCTTTGGGACCTACGTGCCGGGGAGACTGCGCCCGTTACCGCCTGCCGTGTAAAATACGGTTCAACGAGGCTGTGGAGTTTTTCAATTATTGTTGCAGTTGCGTTGCTTTTTTTTGGGCGGGTGTGATGGGGCAGTTACCAGGTGGCTAACGGCTTGGAGCCTCAACGCTGAGCCACAAAGCCTCCGTTACTAAATCCGCCAACTTGGTTCCTTAGGTGCTTACGCCGCACAATTGCCAACAAGTATAGTTTGGGGCAAACTACTTTAAATATTGAGAATAGTCCGCAAGAAGTCAAAAAATATGTTGTGAAATTCTCGGGCTAAACGGGAGAAGAAGCACCATGACGCGTTCGTTACTGGTTGCAATCTGCGCTACGCTGATGCTGGCGCGAGCCGTGCAGGCGGAAACTGATGTCGCGCGGTGGAACCGAGTGATGATCGAGGCGGCGATTGCAACGCGGAGCAATGACTTGGTGATCGCGCGGATGCTCGCCGTCGTCCACCGTGCGACCTACGACGCTTGGTCAGTCTATGACGAGCAAGCAGCGGCCATCAACTTGGATGCCGGCATGCGCCGCCCCGCGACCGAGCGAACGGAGGCCAACAAGCGCGAAGCGATCGCACATGCGGCCTTTCACACGCTTGTGGACCTAATGCCCGGCGAACGTCAGCGTTTCGAAGCAACGTTGCGCGCGGCCAGTGCCGTCGCGCCGAACGCTGCTGCGCCGGATAGCAGCCCCGCCGCGATTGGTCGCCGCGCTGCAGAACTTGAACTTGCCGCTGCGCATGCAGATGGTTCGAACCAGCGCGGCGACCTTCGTCCAGGCGCCTATTCCGACTGGACGCGTTATAGCGCGCCGAACCCACCAGATCGCCTAGTAGCCTGGAGGCTGCACCAGCCTACCAGCGGCAGCAACGGGATGCCCAATTTTTTCAGAGCCGCGCATTGGGGCCGGGTGCGCACCTTCGCCGCGGATGTAGCTGCTGTCCGCCCTACCACCGCGCCGACACTTTCCGGTACCGAGGACGAGATGCGCGCGATGGCGCAGGAACTACTCGACATCAGCGCCGATCTGACCGATGCCCAGAAGGCCATCGCGGAGCTATTCACGCTTAATCCCGGGACGCCCACCCCGCCTGGACAATGGGCCGTCTTCGCGCGGCACATCGCGGCGCAGCGCAACCATGGACTCGACGACGATGCGCGATTGTTCATGCTACTCGGCAACGCGATGCATGACACGGCGGTAGCCGCCATGGAAACTAAGGTCCACTACCGCGCCGGACGGCCGCAGACTGTCATCCAGCACCTGTTCCGCGGCAAGACGGTGCGCGCCTGGGGCGGTCGCGGACGCGGCACGCAGTCCATCCAAGGGGAAGCCTTTATGCCCTATCGCCCGAACGCCGCCTCGCCGGACCAGGTGTCGGGACACAGCGCGTTCGCGACTGCTGGTGCAGCGGTGCTGCGCTGGTATACCGGCGCGGATGCGCTCGGGTTCGAGATGACGATGCCAGCCGGAGGCTTCATGTTTGACAACGGTCCGGCGCAGCCCGTGATGATAGAAATGCCGACGCTAGGTGATGCGGAGCGCTACATGGCGCTCTCGGGCGTATTCGGACAGGCGCATTTCATGCTGTCGGACCAGATGGGCCGGCAGGTAGGGCTTCGCGTCGCCGCAGCGGTCTGGGGCCGCGCGCAGGCGCATTTCGCGGGCCGCAACTGACGCCCTGGGACGCGCGCTTCATGCCACCAAAGTTAGTGCACCGATCTGCGCTGTCCAGCGTCAGCAACTATGGGACTAAATTAGCGATTTGAGTAACGGAGGATTTTTCGCTCATCGGAACGCCATGGAGAGCGGAGATGACCAGCCATCAACTCCAAAAAACTGCGCGTATCTGGCAAGGGCTTTCTGACCCCATCACAAGCCGGGGTAGTTTTTCCAGCCCCCCGGGTGCCTACCCTAATCCAGAAACCGGCACTGCCTGTCCGATGCTTTTTCTGTTCCGCAATTTCATGGGTATCGGCCACGTACTTACGGTTTAGCATTAGCGCACAGAATCATCCAGCACCGCTGCTTGATGCATCAGCAACCCGCCGCTTCATCGCAACCGCAGATGGGCCAGATACTCCGTTACACAGAACGCCAATCAGTCTCAAATCATTTGACGACGGACACACCGAGACCATCGCGCAGGCACTTCGCTGGCATCAGAGGTCGTCTATATTGGCTTTCATTGTAGGAAATATATTTCCTAATATAACGCCGCTTATGTTAAGTACTCTTCAAGTAAAAAGCAGCGAGACCTCCCCTAGGCGATGAATTTATCCGCAAAAATTGCGGTCCTATGCTTCCTGGCCGTAATCGCATCCGATGCATATGCTGCGCCTATAGTGGCGCAACCTGAAATTATTGGAGCTGCCAGCGTCATAGACGGCGACACAATTGAGATCCATGGGCAGCGTATTCGCCTGCACGGCATAGATGCGCCCGAGAGCTCACAGGAGTGCTTGTCGCCGAATAAAACCCCCTGGCGCTGTGGACAGCACGCCGCCTTGGTTCTGGCTGAGCGCTTAGCGAACGGCTCCATCAGATGCCATCCTTTAGATCGGGATCGATATGGCCGTATCATCGCGACTTGCCTTAAGGGGAGCGAAGACATCTCCAAATGGATGGTCGCTAACGGGTGGGCGGTTGCCTTTCGGCGTTTCTCCTCGGATTACGCTGAAGATGAAGAGCGAGCGCGGCGTGCCCGTCGTGGGCTCTGGGAGGGCAGTTTTGAAATGCCCTGGGACTGGCGTGCGCGTCGGCGGGAGCGTTGAACTGAAATGAAGCAACAAATGCGGCACTTCACCCTACTTGCCCTGCTGCTGCTGGGAGGGTGCCTGGGCCCACCCAGGGGTATTGAGGCCGTGACGGGCTTTGATGCCGGCCGTTATATGGGCGAATGGTTTGCTGTCATGCGCATCGAGAATAGTTTTGAGCGCGGCCTTACAAATGTATCGGCAATATATTCAATCCGGCCGGATGGGGTCGTGGCGGTGGTTAACAAGGGCTTTGATCGGGCAAAATGCCGCCAGCGTTCAATTGAAGGCCGCGCCTCATTTCAAGGCCCATCGGATGTAGCAAGCCTTTCAGTCAGTTTCTTTTGGCCGCTTGCTGGAGGCTATCATGTTATCGCCCTTGATCATGAGCATTACCGCTGGGCAATGGTGGCAGGCCCAACTAGGGGATATCTTTGGATCTTGGCGCGTGAACCCCAATTGGATCAGGCAGTACTAGGCATGCTCATAAGACAGGCGACTGATCTGCGCTTTCCGATTGAAGAGCTGGTTGCGGTGGATCACTCGCAAACAGAATGTTAAATACATATTCGATATGGTTACGCACCCCTTCCTCGAAAATAAAGATGTAAGAGATTGGCTGAGTGATATCATGCCGGTCTGGACGCTCCCGGAGGAGCGGAGTTTCTTTGCGTTGCATCATCCGCCATTCACGTGCTCCCTTGAATGTATCCATTCATACGGAGATTCCTCTGCTTTGATGGCTGATGGTTGAGGTTATGGCAACGGGGATGGGGCATGCCCCCATCCCCGTTGACCGGCGATCTCGGCGGGGGTGAGCCCGCCCAGTTTCGAGTGTGGCCTGATGGTATTGAAGTCCTGCCGCCAGGTGGCCAGCACGGCCCATGCCTGCGCCATGGAGGTGAATAGAGTCTCATTCAGGCACTCATCGCGCAGCCTTCCGTTGAAGCTTTCGACGAACGCATTCTGGGTCGGTTTGCCCGGCGCGATGTAATGCCATTCCACCTACCGCTCTTGCGACCAGCGTAGGATCGAGGCCGATGTCAGCTCCGTGCCGTTGTCGCTGATCGCCGCCAGCTTCTTGCCACGGATCGCCGCGATCATGTCGAGCTCACGTGCCACCCTGGCGCCCGACAGCGACGTATCAGGCACCAGCGCCAGGCATTCGCGCGTGAAATCATCCACCACGCACAGAATGCAGAAACGCCGACCACAGCCAAAGGCGTCAGAGACAAAGTCCAACGACCAGCGCTGGTTCGGCCCTTGTGGCAGCGCCATTGGCGCCCTGGTCCGCAGCGCCCGTTTCCGGCCGCCGCGCGGCTGCCAGCTCACGCAACCGCTGCCGCAGGTGAGTATCGTCCGGACGGCTAGGCTTATATCGCGCTACCCGCCTGGGAATTCCGATCAGATGACATGCCCGGCGCTCGCTCAGCCCATAGCACTTCCGGGCATGGGCGACCGCATCACGCTTCGCGCCGGGCGTCACCATTTTTTGGGGAGATGTCTTTCAAGACCGCAATGTCCAGCATCGCCTCGGCCAAAAGCTTTTTCAGCTTGGCGTTCTCAACCTCCAGTGTGCGAAGCCGCTTGGCCTCCGTCACTTCCAGGTCGCCATACTTGGCCTTCCACTCGTAGAATTTTGCCTCGCTGATCGCGTGACGGCGGCAAACATCCGCCGTCACCGCACCCGCTTCCTGTTCCTTCAAAATCCCGATGATGTGCTCATCGCTGAACCTGCTGCGTTTTATTCGTCCGTCCCCTTGAGAAACAGACTCTACCGAAATTTGGCAACAATTCAGTGGGGCGCGTCAGAGCACGTCAACAGTCCCAATTAAAAACTGACACCATTTCGGGCGGGCACATCAGAACGCTGAGCGGTATAATAAGCGACAGTTCCATATCAATTCACAGCCACCACAATGCCGGTAGCGTCGTCCGGCGCGCCGGCAGCAAGGACGGCTGCTATCAAGGCGTCGGCAGAGCCCTGCGCTTCGCCAGCCGCAAGCAGCTTGGCGATTACAGCACCGGACAGGGTCTTCGTTATGCCATCGCTACACAAAAGGAAACGATCCCCGGAGCGCAGCAGGCCATGTACAATTTCGGGTTCCAAGGGACCGCCACCGCCAATTGCCTGCAATAGGCTATGGCCATCCTGGGCAAGATGGTCCTGTGTTACTTGGGAGAATACGCCACGGCGCTGTTGGTATAACCGTGCGTCACCTGCCCAAATAGCAGTGTAATGGTCAGCCGCCGTGAGAAGCACAATGAAGGCGGCGCCAGGCTTTCTACCAGTTTCAGTATCTAGATTATTCAATTCTTCATGCGACTGGCGCAAGCAACGCAAGACTGCCCGGGTCATGCCCGCAATTCCACCTTCAGGCTTCACCGCAAGCAATGCCCTCGAAACAAGACGGCTGGCCATTGCCCCGCCGCCATGGCCCCCCATGCCGTCCACCACAGCCCAAAGCCCGCAATTCGGAACAATAGCAACGGCGTCCTCCTGAATCCGCCGCCTAAGTCCGGCCTGGGTCGCGTATCCTGTCGTGAAACTGAGTTCCCTTGAAGAATGCGCCCAGCTAAGCAGCCGTCCTCCGAAGCGACCAGTAAGCATCACAACGCCTCAGGGCAGCGCAGCCCATCAAACACGCCAACCGAGAAAGGGTTTGCTGGACTGCTCGCTCTCAAAGACAATACCGTCCAGCGCGCCCCCAAATCGATCCGAAAGAGAGTCTCTTCAGGCTTTGTTGAGGTCTGTCGCGTTGCGCGCGCGAGTAGACGGTGTAATGCCCAGGGGCCCCGAAATTCCGCAGAAGATATCTCACCTGGTATCGGCGGACCAAAAGTAAGCCTTACAGCTGGGGTAGCGGAAGGCCAATCAAATTGGCGCGGGGTGGTTGGGCCATGACGATATGATAGGATGCTACCGTTCATCACCAGCAGCATTTCCAGCGCACGAACATCTAGTTCAACCGGCTCAATCTCAAATCTCCCTCGTGGGCTTTCGGCCCCTAAGGAAAAAAGGGCTGTGCGCAGCAACTCCGCCCGTTCGAGAAAGGCAAGCATTGCTGGCGATACCGCAAATGATGCCCCGCCGGTGCGCCGCAGCGTCCAGGGCGTAGTGGTCGCATTGATATGTGGCTTCAAGTGCTCTTCAAAGAAGGCATTCAGTTGGCCGGTAGGGCCAAATAACGATGTTACATCGCCTAAAGCCGCTTCATCCCCTGCTGTTGGGTTGAACGGAAAACGATCAAGGAGCGCGCGGCAAACCGGCAATAGTCGTGAATGCCATGCAGCATTCGCCTGGTCCGAAGCGGTAATACGCGCGACGTTCTGTGCGCGCTGAACCGCCGGTTCCACTGTCCGGCGGATGGATGCCGGACTACGCTGTAGAATACCTTGCAGGCGAAGCCTGGCTTGGTTGCCGCCCGTACCCTGCAGTGCCGCAAGCATCGCCCGTCCGCTATCTGGCGCAAATGAAGCTTGGAGTAGTTGTTCATACAATTCCCGGAAACCTGCGGTCAAAGCTTCAAGTTCGGCTGGTTGACCGTTAACACCACGCACAAATTCGTGTAGCGCAGAGAAGCGGTCGTTTATCGGTTGCCCAGGCTGTTGCGGCGATGGAATAGCAGCTACCAAGCCGCGCGCCAAAGGCCCGGTCAGGTGTCCTGAAGCCAATGATACACCATCAAGCCCAGCAGCTGCCGGGGCGCGCCCTGCAGCAGCCGAATCGGCCACAGCGGGCGTTGTGAGCGTCGTTTCACTTGCCGCCGCGAGGAGGAAAAGGCGGAGGGGTGATTGCGTCGTCGAGAGCGCGTTGAGCACATCCAGCGTCTGCTCCACGGTGCTAAAGGGAAAAATCCCAATATCCGCCAGCAGCCCCTCCCAAGCGCGGGCATAATCATCAAGGTAGAGTGCAAGAATATTCGCCTCGCTTCGGTCACGCCTTGCTGCAGCAGTAACCCCAAGGGAGCTTTCACCAAGCACCCAAGCGACGTCCATCGCTTCGCGCGCAGCAATCGGAATAAGCGCCTTCACCACATCATGAAAGGCAGCCGCTGTATACATACCGGGCACGCCCTGCAGCAGGCCACGATTAGATCTTCTTGCAAGTACACGTGCGCCCGCAGGTCCTGCATGATCGGCTACACGCCATTCTGGCATAGCCTTTAATGAAGGATGGCTCTGCAAGATCGCATAGCCCAATTCAACCGATGACCAACCGCGCAGTCGCGCCAACCCGAGCTCAATTAATGAAGTGTCCACCGTAGCGCCGGGCAGCGGCGCACCGGCGTTCAAAACCGCATCAACATGCCTAGCATGAGAAGCACGCCAAACGGCGGAGTAGGGTCTGGGTAGATCTTGCAATGCCGCGCGGAGCAAAGCCGCATCGAAGGGCCCTTGCCCAAGAATGACGCGATAGGCGCGCAACGCGGCGAAAACCTCAGCTGGCTCAGCTCCTTGCCCAATCGCCGAGGAAAGCTTTGCGTGGAGGTAGGCTGTGAGTTCAGGGTATAGAAGCGCAGAAAGACCCCTTCGATAGGCAGCTTCCGCCAACTTGTCAGTTTCGTCCAGAGCTTCCCCACCGATACCAGTAAAACTCTCCTTATGCCTCTCTGCGGCCGTTCGGAGCGCATCAAGCACCTCCAGGCGCGCCTCGTGCGAGGCGCCGGCAGTTATACGCGTCAGACCCAATTCTACTTCCGTCGCCGCTGCCTCAGCGGTCTTGAGATGATCACGGCCTTCAGTCCAGGTCAGGGTGAATGCCACGCCAAGCGTAAGGGCCAGAGCGCCGGAGCCAGAGGCAAGCGCCAATCGACTTCGCTGGGCACGACGACGCTGGCGAGGGTCGAAACCTGCGAGGCCAGCCTCAGCCGGCAGTATTTCGTCCAGCAGCCGATGTATGAATAAACTAGCGCGCCGTTGGACCGGCTTGCTTTCTGTCGGCGGAAGCGGCGCCAAGCCAAATGCATCATCAAGTATTGGCGCGAGTGAATCTAATTCTTCTGTTGGACCCGGAACGCTGGTGAACGTGAAACGACGCAAATAAACTTGTGCCACTTGGCGGGATGGCTCCATCAAGGCAGACAGGAAGTTCACGACAGCTTCGGATTGAGCTGCAAATTGTGCTGGGAATTCAAGAATACGAAAGCGCCGCTCCGCATCCAGTTCCCGTTGAAGAAGCGTCGGTACTGCCGGCGTGAGACGCACAAGGATGCTGTGAAAATAGTTCCTCAACACTTCCCTCCGGAAGGGCTGGTCTGGAATGGGTGGAATCTCCGCACCAAGTTGTCCAGCTCGAGTAACGGCCGACACTCCGGCGAAAAATTCACTGAACCCGCTGATTGTATCGGTGTGCGTAAAAATTAAGTGGCAGGGCGGGCGGAAGCCAAAGCGAGCCTCAACATCAGTTATTCTATAGCGCAAATTCTGCGCCAAGGTGGTGCGCTCAGTTTCAGAGGCTCTGGCGATTGTCTCAAGGCTGACCGTGAGTAGGATCCCATTGATCGCCTGCGATGGGCGGCGCCGGCGCAGTAGCCCAAGAAAACCGTACCATTTCGCGCGATTACCGGGAGATAGAGGCGCTAAATCCGCAAAATATCCCGGAGTATCAAGGAAGATCGCCTTCTCGGCGACCCAAGCCGCGGCTTGCTCTGTGGCTACCCCGCTTTCTGGCAGCACCCCAGCCCGAGCCTGTAGCGGAAAGGGAAGTCCAGATTGGGCAAGCAGGGCTGTCTTGCCCGCGCCAGTCGGACCAAGCAAAAGAAATATCGGAAGTTCAGAAACATGTCCGCGCAGCAGCCGATCGGTCGCTAGCAGACGCTGCGCTGTCGTGTCCGTGGCAGTGCGGCTTTCAATTTTTGCATTACGTTCGGCTGTGCGCGCGGCGCGCCGCGTTGCTGCCTGGGCCCGCCACATTCCATCGCGTTGGCCGTTGCGCGCAAAAAGAAGATTCGCACCTCCCCAACAAAGCGCCACAAACAATAGGGCCCCAAGGCGCAGAGATGTACCGGCTAGAGGCTGTTGCCCCCCTATGTTAATCAGCGGCAACCCAAACCAAAGTAAAAGTCCCAGTACGGACGCGACCAGAAGCGCAATCACCGGAGGTCGGCGCATAATTTCGCCGATGGGGGTTGACCCGCTCATCTTTCTCCCCCGTGCCGAAGCAGGACATTCAAATGGTGCCGGAGCGTAGCGGCATCCTCTGACGGGATGGGCCAGCCACCACTCTCCAACCAGCCCTTCAGGGTGGCGTCATCGAGGATACCAGGGTCTATCCCGTGCTGACGCATCGCTTCTTCGACAGCAAGCCCAAGCCTTGGCGCCAGAAGTTTTGCCAGAGCCGAGCGGTAGACAACACGGGCAGCGCGAGCGGCCAGAGCGGTATGGTCGGTCAGCACCATCGGCGCGGCACCCACTGCATCGGTCGCCTCTGCGAGACTATCTAGAACAGGAAGGATCGAATTTGGGGCCCGGTCGGAGATGACAGTAACACTGGTTGTGGCCAGATGACCCGAGGCGCGCCCAATAGCAGCTTCCATTCTTGCCAGAGCCGCACCCTGATCCCGATGGTCAATTGCCAAAACTGAAAGACCGCCCACCAAAAACGCTATTGCGATGGCTACGGATGTCAGTACCCGTATCGCAAGCCTATACTTAGCTGATTTGGCCAACCCAGCCTCCTGCGCCACAACACCCGACAGGACATCGCGTGCAAAGTCCAGGCGGACGCGCCCGGTACCGGCGGTTGGGCTGGCGCTGAAGAAAACTCCTCTGAGCCTTTCAGGTTCGCGAGGCAGCAGTCGATTTACCAGCCCGATGAGCGGATCGCGCATTTTCGCGAAAGCCGTAGGGAAACCAAGAGCATCTGCGCCTTGTTCGCCAATACCAGTGGCCTGCAAGCGGAAGATGGTCTGCGCCGTGAGCCGGGCCAACAATTCATCTAGAAGTTGGCCCGCTAGCGCTGGTTGGCCTGCCCCCGGCGACAACAACGCCCCATAGGGGCGCTCTCGGATATCGCCCTCAAGTCCCGCTAAAAAGGTGCCATATCCAGGCAATCGGTCGAGCTTTGTCACAATCAAGTAGATCGGCAAAGGACCAAAGGCGGCGCGGATCTCCTTGAGGCGTGCGGCGAGCGCAGCATCCGCGATCTCTCGGAAGCCTGAGCCGGATGCTTCGACAAAAAGCAAGATACCAGCCATTCGGCCAATTGCCGCGCGGCGCAGTTGGCGCAAAACTCCTCGCCAGACAACACTCTCTACTTTTTCATCAAGATCCTGTGAAATCAAAGTTCCAGAGATATCGGCGACCAATGCACTCTCACAGCACACCAATTCAACCGGCGCTGAAGGAGCGCCCGATAAACTCGTATCCCCGGTCCACCGCCCAGATCCCGCGGCTACGCGCAACCACGTGGTAGTACCCACATTGTTTGCGCCAATAGCGATATACCAAGGCTTCTGGTTACCCCCACGAGCAAGCAGAAGACCCTCAGCCTGAGATAGCCTATCCTTTACCAACCCCAATGTGCCAGCAGCGACACGGCGTATCGCAATGCGCGACTCATTGGCTGCTACCCAACCTGCTGAATGGGTCGTTTTTCGATCCATCTTCATCATTCTCAAGGTATGCGACCTTCGCGCGATAGTAGGACTTCAACGCGACGGTTACGCTGCCGTCCGGTAGGCGTATCGTTAGAGGCTATGGCCTGTGTATCACCACGCCCCTCCACCGACATGCGCTGCTCTCCGCCGATAGTGGGGGCCATGCGCTCTGCGACTAATTGTGCCCGCCGGCGAGATAATTCGACATTGTCAAATGACCTCGCTGCGATGACCGGCACATTGTCGCTATGCCCTACAATCAGAATTTGGCCAGGCTCAACCGCCAATGCAGCGCCGATCCTCTCGATCAAAACTAGAGAGTCCTGCGGGGGCGATGTCCGGCCAGACGGTAGCATCAAGTCGGGGGAACGGAGAATAATATGTGCCTCGGTCTCAGTAATCTCCAAACGCCGCGCTGCGACTAGGTCCGCCAGCCTTTCGCGTACTCTTTCAAGTTGCAGAAAGCGCTGTTCTGGAGTGAGCGAGGGCGCCGGGGAAGCTGGTGTCGCAGTTGGGAGGATGATCAATGGTTGACCAGGCGGCAATATCGCCTCCAAGCGTGTTACGAGTGCGGCCGCCGTGGCGGAAAGTGAGCGATCAGCCACGATCCAGCCAGTCACCAGCAGCAGTAGCGCGGCAATAGGTACTGCCCAGAGCCAACGCGCAGGTTTGGGTGGCATGAAAGGGAGACCAAGCGGCCGAAGCGGTGGCGAAAGATCTAATTCCGGGTCACCACGCTGTGCCCGAATGATGCGGAAAAGCTTATCACGCAACGCCGCGAGTTCGGTTGAGCCACGCGGTGCCACGCGGTAGCGCCCCGCAAAGCCGATCGAAATGCAAATATGGCAAAGTTCGAGAACATCAATCGACCGCGCCGGATCGGTCATGGCGTTATCCAGGAGCACGAAGAAACGTTCACCGCCCCAGGTTTCCTGCTCGATGGTACTGACCAAACCGCGGGAGGCCCAATCACTCTGTGGACCCTCCGCCGTGCTGAGCACTAAATCATCCAATGTGGCGCAGATCAGATAACGCAACACACGCAATCGTTCCGTTGACACATTTTCCTGCAGCGCACGGCTCTCCATCTCGCGTACGTACGTAACCGCGCGACCGCGCAATTCCTCGAGATCCGGGTGCGCATGGCCCGCAGCCAATCGAGCTGCCATCGTCAAAAGTGGGGCAGCCAAAGCGCATAGTTGGTTTAGCGCACTAAGATCCCAAACGTCACCTTCTGGGGATCCCAGCGATTGCGATTGCTGCATAGCGGCAGCGCGCGATGGCACAATCCGTCTCTCAGGCTCATGCTCAGGCACTCGCGCCGAGGCTGCGTTAATTTTCGCACCAGGCAGAATTCGGGTAGTCTTGTCGAGTTCATCTGGCTCTTCGGTGAAAGGCGAGGGTTGTGACATGTTTTTAGGGGCTCCTTATCGCCCAGAGTTCAACTTCGAGGTCGGTGAACTCCCCCGCTACGTGTAGCGCCACAGCACCAGAAATTCGCATGCGTGCCCAAAGCGGACTATCGGCCGCCAATTCGAAATAGGTTGCGTTACCATAAAAAGGCAGCACGCGAGGCGCCGACGGCAGGGCTCGGAGGCCGATACCAGGAAGGGATGAATTCACCAGATCGCGAATGATTTCTGTGGGTCCCACTTTAACCTGGGCGGGAAGTACACGTGCAATCGTGGGCGCTGAGAAGGAGGATCGCGCCACCAATACGAATTGTGCCTCACCAACCAGGGAGAGATCAGCTATGTGACCGGTTAAGATGCCGTATTTCCTTTCCGTCAAAGGTATGGAGACTGCCCGGCGATCCAGCACAGAAGTGAGCGATCGCCGCAAATCATCAATCACTGGACGGAAGCTGGCCTCTAGGTTGGTATGGCGATAGGCTGGAAAAACCGCGTTGCGGCGTGTGGGGGTGGTGAAGCTCGCGATCTCTCCGGCCAATTGCACCAACTCGGCGAAAAGCCGTTCTGGGTGGAGCCCAACGAATTCGGAAAGGTGAGTGAACAAGGCCGCCGCACGATTTAACGCGGCAAGCAGCAAAAGATCAGTTACCTCAGCCCCTCCAACAGCATCGTTGCCGGCAAGACGTCGGGCCAGTGCATCCGCACGATGCGTTACTAACCCCAATGTATCAGTCACTATTCCAGCAAGTGTTGGGTGGGCGCTACAGTCCGTTGCTGCAGGCATAAAGGTTTCATCCAATAATACTCCACCACCCGGGCGTACTTCCTTCACACGTGCGACGCCCAGGCACACAAAGCCCGATAAATCATTCCCTTCCACCAGGAAGCGGAACTGCAGGCGCCCGATAGGGATATCTGCCGTCGATGGCGGCCCTTCGACTGCGTCTGAAACCTCGATGGTATCGCGCACATATCGAGCCATGGTACCGGTACCCGTTGTCACTTCAATACTGCCGGCTTGGGCAACAGGTAGCGCAAGATAAATTATTCGATCCCGCGCAGCTTCTGGTAGAAGTGTCGGGGCTGGGTTTGAATCCACATCTGGTATCGAAACAGGTGTGCCATCTTCCAAAATCGCACGGCAGCGCGTCAGTCCAAATTGCCCGAGGGCCAATAGGCTACGATCCACCTCAAGCGCCGAGATTCCCCAGCCATGTGCACCAAGCGCAGCAGTGCGTTCTCGCACCAAGTGGCGAAGGTAACGCTCTTGCTGTTGAAAATGATGTTGGCGGAGGAAGAGCCCCTCCGACCACACGATAGGAGTTGCAAGAGACATCAGTGTATCTTCCGGGTCATGGCATGCCTCGCCTGGCCATAGCCTGGGTGAACATGCGGGTAAGGGTGTGAAACAGGCGGCGCCGATGGCTACCATCCTCGGCACTTAGAATTGCTCCAGCGGCCTTGGCGCTTGGTGCAGCTGCGATCGCATCAGTAGCAAGTTCAGAATCAAGATTCGCGCAGGCCTGCGTCAGCGCCCAGACTTCTGCGACCAAAGCATCGTAGGCTGCCGAAAGGCTCGCCTCAGGTAAATTATTGCCGGTCATACGTTCATCAAGCCAATCATCGGGGATCGCCGCCGATGCCGTAATTACCGGACCGATTGATGATGGGTGGGATATTTGGAACGATTCGCCGGTAAGTGGTGGCAGCGACGAAGCAACACTCCAAGGCGCTGACGTTGCGTTTGGCGGGGGGTGCCAACCAGAGGGCGCAGCTTGCACTTCAGATTTAGGCTGGTTCCCAATTATTGCTGCAAGGAAAGGGTCGTCGTCATGCGAGGGCAGAACCAGCCGAACTATAAGTTCAACCGGACCCAGGTCGATCCGATCCCCAGATGCAAGCCGCGCCGTCACGCCTTGCCCAAGCGGCTTTGCTGCACTGTTGAGTATAACTCCGTTGGTACTCAGATCCGTGAGGTCATAGCCACCCATGGAAAAAGTAATTTGGCAATGTAAGCGAGAGAGGACCCGGTCCGTCGCCACCTGCCAATCCGCTTCTTCACCGCGCCCAAGCGTGAGGGAAGTACCATCAATCTCGCGAATTTCGCCCCTACGCGGACCACGCAGCACAGTAAACACCGCCTTCATGCGCTCTCTCCCACACGAAAGCTGAGAACACATGTCGCGTACTCGACAGTCGCCCGCTCATGAAGCCGCACCCGCCAGGGATAGCGGGCCTCGTGCCCCAAGACCGTGATGGATCGCGGTGCTGCATGACCGCCCAACTGGCCAGAGAGCAAAGGCTGGAGCAATGCCGCAGGATCCCCACGATCCGCCGGCCGCCCGGAATGACCGCCCACCCAATGTTCCGGTGGTGTCACGGCGCCGCTCCAATCAAAGGGGCAGGCAACGATGCCAACGCCACCAGACGTGAGTACGCGCCGCATTTCTGAAGCACCATCAGCGGGGTTGGGGAGACAATCGAGGATGTTTAATGCCGAAATAAGTGCGAATGTTGCGTCCTGGAAGGGAAGACCGGCCAGGTTACAAATCCAGAAATCAACCAAATCGGCACCCGCAGGGCGATATGTTCGGGTGCGCACATCATAGAGTAATCCGATGCGACGCAAAGGATATCGCACTTCGCCGCGTTCCAATATCCGGCGGCCGATACCAAGCAGCATAGGATTCACATCAATACCAAGCACCGTTCGGCCAAGCGCCTCGGCTAGCGCCACGCTTGTCCCGCCCGCCGCACAACCCGCGTCAAGCACGGGGCCATCGGGCAAGCGGCCACGCACGAAGGACAGCCCGTGTTCAAGGCAGCGTTGCGCAGATCCAGGCGTATACCCAGCTTCGATCTCACCCCAATGGTCTGCGCCGTAAGTCGACATCTGCTGAAAAATACTTTCAAGCGCTGATCCAGGCCCCGATGCCTCGGCCAGGAGCGAGAGAATTGCGGGCTCTAGATCGTCACGCAACATGAGATAAAGCGACGTGTCACGAAGGAAGGCGCGCAGGCCCGGCACCAGTACAGGCAAACCCGCCACAACCGGATACTCCGTCGCACAAGTTGCATCAGAACATTGCAATAGGCCATCCAGCAGGCGCTCTTGGCTCTGGCGCTCAACCAGTGCAACACGCAAACGCCGGTCACCACGCCCCAACTGACGACAGGCGGGGCATATTGGCAGAAGTTCCTTAAAGTGACGGTCTCGCATCTTCCTGCTTAGCCACCGATCATTACAGTGGTGCACCCCGGGGGCATTACCTTACCCACTGGTGCAGGAATCGGAGCGACACAGCTGGTGTGTGATGTAAGGTCATTAGTACGCGCAGCTGGTAGGTTGCCGATCAGTACCGTGCTCGAACCCTTTGCAATCATACCAGGCCCAGCTGGCAGACAGGATGGCAACATACAGGGTCCGCTGATATCCGTGGCCCGTGCCGCCGGCAAATTGCCAATCAGTACAGTCGGCATCCCCTTGACGATAACCAAGGGAAGCGCCGGATGAGGTACCGCCGTTGGAACCGGGCCTGCAGGGTGGATGGGGGCATGACAATGGGGGGCGTCTTGCATGATCATATCCCCCATTCGCGCAGCAAAGGTCATGCGGCCCCCCCCATAATGGCATTCGGTAGCGCCAAAACGCGGCGGCTCAATTCGCGCAGCAATCGGCGCGCTAAGTCGTGCCAACCCAGTTCAGCCGCCATCTCCTGCAGAACACCAATTCGGTGCCTTGAGTCGGAATCATCGGGCATTGAAAGCAGTATTGCTCCAA
This sequence comes from Asaia bogorensis, assembly GCA_945873675.1. Taxonomy (GTDB): domain Bacteria; phylum Pseudomonadota; class Alphaproteobacteria; order Acetobacterales; family Acetobacteraceae; genus Neoroseomonas; species Neoroseomonas bogorensis_C. Next base: position 16,420 of record CAMCEP010000002.1, on the reverse strand, counting down.
GCCGACTGAACAGGTCATGCACTTGCATTGATAGACCCGCTAGCACCTGATGGAAGGTCACTGCATCCAGACGGGTTGCAAAGCGATGGATAAGCTGCAATTGCCGAAGCCGCCCCAGGGTTTCGCCAATACCAGCCGGATCGGCGGATACCGCTATCAATTCTTCCCCTATGACATCGACTAAAGCTGTGATGGCGTTAATTAATGATTTCAGAGCGTTTTCGCCAACTTGGGCGAGAGCGACAGACGAGTACCCCTTACCCAACGGAGGCTCCAAAAGACGTCCCGCAAGGCCGATCAGATCTTCGCACCGCAACAGAAGGTTCAAAACGTCGAAGCGAATAAGCGGATCGCGGGTGTCAACATAACGGTGCATCAAGGAAGCTGCTTTGCGTAAAACGCCAGCCACAGCCAAGGTTGATGAAGCCTCCACCAGCCAGCGCTCGCGCTCTGCACCAAGGGTATCAAGGCCGAAGCATAGGGCATCAAGATTCAGGAATGCGAAAGCAATTTCCTGAAGATCTGGGGCATCATCCGTCTCGGCCAAACGCCTGCCGAGTGCCTCGCCAAACAGTAGGGCACGTGCCGCAAGATCCTGCGCCAGACTGATCATGGCCGAATTCGCCTCTGGCCATTCAGGTAAGCCCTGTAAAAGGAGCTGCATCGCTTCCATCGCTTCGGCGCCGATTAGCCAATCCCCCCCCTTGTCGCCTATGCGTTGTGGATCGGGCGCTGTCTCACTCAACCAAATGGCCAAAGGATGGATGCCCTCGGCCATTACCACGGTCGCGGCAGCCGGGCGCTCCGCTTGGGGGATACGGGCGATCACCGCCTTCAACCGCGCAAGACTAGTAGCCGTAATCTCTCCTCCAAGATTCTCGGATAAGGCGGCCCGCAGATCGGCAGCACGTAACGACGGTTCGGGCATTTCGGGCCGCGCAGTGGCAAAATACCGACCGGGCAATTCATTCGCTTCTATTTCACTGCTGAGCGAACGTAGCGCTTCAGAAAATGCTTGCGCATTAGGAAAGCGCGCGTCCGGTTGCTTGATCATTGCGCGGGTCAGAACCGCATCGAAGCAAGCTGCTTGTGGCAAATGCGCCGATGGAGGAAGGGGTTCCATATGACAAATACGATGTAGCACTTCAGCAACTGTACCATTGAAAGGCCGGCAACCAGTGACAGCTTGATAAAGCATAACACCCAGAGCAAAAAGATCGGAGCGATGGTCGGCGCCGTCGCCGCGCAAGACTTCTGGCGCAACATAAGCGGGTGATCCCAGTACCTCACCAGCCAATGTCAACGCTGATCCATCGACCTTCGCGATACCGAAGTCCATCAGAACCGGTTCTGTCTTCGTCCCGCGAAGCATGACATTGGCGGGCTTTAGATCACGATGGACCACGCGGCGGGAATGGGCATAAGCCAAAGCGTCCAGAAGGTCTATTCCAAGAAGCGCGACCTGTGCAGGCGGCATAGGTGTGCGGCGCATACGCAAATCCAGCGATTCCCCAGATATAAATTCGAATGCCAGCCAGGGTAAGCCGTTACTTTCACCCACATCGTACAAGCGAGCGATCCGAGGGTGGTTCAGGTCCCGCCCGATTGCTGCCTCACGATGGAAGCGCCGCAATGTCGCTTCACGCTCATTGTCCACGAGCAACTCCTCGCGCAGCGCCTTGATGGCAAAAGCCTTGCTCGTTGCCAGATCCTCCGCTCGATAGACGACACTGGTTGCGCCGCGGCCAAGAATGCCCACGACCCGATAACGCCCGAATAGGGTACCCTCGGCTGCAGGCATTCGCGGCGCTATACCAAGCCTAAGCGACGCCAGACGGGGAGCCCGTCAGAGAGCACCTCAGCAGTCTCGCTGCGAAGAATTGCCAAATTATCTGAGTCTGTCGTGACTTCACGCCCGGCCTGGGTGAGACGTACGCCCCGATTGCAAAGTGCGCCCCATGCATGGGCCGAAACGGCCTCAGCTTCGGCTGCTACGCCGGCCAAGAGAGCCGAGAGTACCAATCGATCAAATAAGCGGAAGTGTACACCACCGCCGATGGCTGGCGCTGCAACTGGGGTGACCCCGCCAGAGGCCAATGGCATCTCGTGGAGCGCAATATGGTTGAAGGCTCGTGCAGACTCCGATGAGGTATGCCGGTAAATCTCTGCCTGACCAGAGCCCACAAGCATACCAGCCACCTCCACCGCGCTTGTGCCCGCCGCACTTGAAGCCGCCAAAAGATCCGCAATACGGGCCGGCCCATCCGTCAGGCGCTGAAAGATCGCATCATAAGGTGCGACGTCCAATTCGATTTGCCCGACCGGCACATCAACCTTTCGGCTGGTATGGCGTAGCGCGCGCAGGAGCAATAAAGGCATTTCTCTAACCCGCGCCTCTCTCTCATCATGCAAGAGACGCCGCGGGCCACGAAGAAAGATGTCGCGTCGAAAACTGCGCGCCATGAAATAATCACGCAACGTCTCCCGAGCGGCAGGTGGTGCTGCTTCAAGCACGGCAATCTGGGCGGGGAGCAGGGAAAGTTCCGGGAAGTTTTCGAGTAGGTTCGCCGATGCCGCATAGGACAGCTTTGCCTCGGCCACTTCTTTTGCCACGTCGGCGTGGTATCGCGGCTGCCAATTAGCATTGAGATACTCATGCGCCAGGTAGGTGGTATTACCACGCTTGATTTCTGTTTCCAGCCTTTCAAGCACATCAGGCACCGCTAGACACGGAGCGCCAGCCGCCTCCAGGCTCCGCAAGAAAGCCACTCCATCAACCACCGCCTGACTGCTTGGCTTGCCCGAAAGCCGTGCTTGATCCAGTAGCACGCGCTGCAGCGGGGATATCCTGTTCCATCCGGGTTGAGCGTTATAGCTTATATAGGCAGCCCCGCCTGGCTTTAACCGAGCTCGTAGAAGTTCCACAAAAGCGTGGCGACTTCGTTCGCCAATCCAGGAGTACACGCCGTGAGCCGCTACATAGTCCAGCGGTGGCAGCTTGGATGGATTAGCCGCTAATTCTTCAAACGATGCCTCAAGGAAGAATATATTGGAAAGGCCAGCGCTTTGGGCGACACTTTGCGCCCGTGCAATATGTGAGGGGTTGAAGTCCACACCAATGAATTGCCCATCAGGGTTGGCTGCTGCGAGTACCAACAGCGTTGCCCCTTGACCGCACCCAAGGTCGCAATAGACCCAACCGGGCGCCCGGCGCGGCGGCTCAAAACCACTCAAAATGCATGCTAGATCAAGGTGATTGGGTACCTGTTCCTTATAGAACCCTGGAACATATTCGCTATCGGCAACATAGCCATCGGACCAACTTGTATTCATGTGGTTTTTTCCCAGCCTGATAGCGCACCAATTGGATATGAGAGGTCGTCTAGAACAGCATTCTGCGGCTGACCGATCCAGACGTTCCAACCAAGATGTGGTGCGATGGGCTCGTGTGTACCCAATAGGACCTTCGGTGCCTCCGCAGCGGCGCAGACCACTTGCAGACGTAGATCGATCGCTGACCCTGCAAATAGCCCTGCAAGTGCCACCAGCGGACGTAGGGCAGGGCTTTTAGGCATGAGATCCCGAAAGCCCGCGCAGTTCACTGGACCTATCCGAAGGCCAACGGCCGACTCGACGTCCCAAACCGCGCGGCCAAGTACGGCACCAGCCCCCAATGAATTGTGTCTTGGCGCATAGGCAGGCGCGAGATGAGTTCGCTCCCGCTCAGGCAAAGGCAGCCAGCGGCCGCAAAACTCTTCTACCTTAACCGGCCACCCTGTCCGGCTAGCGACGACGGCGCGAAGACCCGCAGCAGGTCGAACACGGCGGGCAAAGTGTCCCCCCAGATATAATACGGCTCTGTCGGATATGGGCAGACGGTCACTTCTCCCACTATCGAGAAGCCCAGTCAGCGCCAGCAGAAATTCGGTAATGTGATCGCCCCGCGATTCCTCTGCCGAAATGGCTGGACGATAACGCGCCCAAGCGCGCCAAAGTAAGCCGATGGAGCGGTCGTTGAAGATATCGAGAAAATCGCGCAGCGCTGGCTGCCGGTCTCGCAGGGAGCGTTGTAGCGCTTCTGTATAAGGGGGCGGTAGCACCGCGCCGGCACCCGCCAGGCTCATGACCGTCACGCGTAATCGGGGGATCTGCTGCGGTTCCCCTTGATCAAGGCCAGCGATTGGTGCGGCGGCGAACGCAGTATTTACTTCAGCCCCAAAGCGCACACCAAAATCATCCCCCGCATTTTGGTGTGCGCGGGACGAACGGCGCAGTAGGCGGACTGCCTGAAAAAGGTCGTAGCGAGATGGCTGTTTTGCGATATTTTCGATCATAGCAATACGCCGGTACCAGAGCGCGCCGGCAGGACCACGTAGGGGGTTCGCCGCCCCCCAAGCCGGATCGTGAGCCGAATAAAACTATTTAAATGAGTATGCGCAGCAAGAAAACGCTCCAGCAGTGCTGCAAAAAGGGATATACTCTGTCCCCCAAGACTGGTTTCATCAAGCGTAATAGACACATCGGTGCCACGGCACACCGCGCCCCAGTGGCGCGATGGAACGCGGGCAACACCAGGCGTAGAATCCACAGCAACAATAGAATCGATCAATGCGCGCGTTTCGGGCACATCGTGCACATCATAGAGAAAAAGCTGTTCCCGAAGCGCGCGTGCGCCATCTGGCCCGCCGGTTATAGAAAGATGATTCAACGCCAAATGGGACAGTAAACGCCAACGGAAAGCACGCCTATCACTCAACCGAAGCGGCGCCGTAGGGGGAGTTAAGCATAATACTTGGCGGACTGCAGCCAAAGCGCGCATTGGCTGAAGCGTTGGTCTTCCGCCGCCGAATGGCAGCTGCTTAGGTAAATCCCGATTTGTTGCAAGCGTGTCTACCGAAATGATCTGGCCACCCACAGGGCTGGGGGCCGCGGTCTCATCAGTAATAGAAAGGAAAACATCACTGCCGCCATCTCGCCCCCGACCTGGGCGGCGGGTGGCATGCCAGAAGCGTCGCGCACCGCGCCTTCCATCCGGATCTACCGAATGGAGTGGCGCGTAACGTGTCACCTCACCGGCAGCATTGGACCCAATGACCGAACTGACAGCGTAGATTTCAGTCGTTGCCTGACGCCGTGCATTGGGAACGATCCGATATTCTGGTAGTGTATCGTCAGCGTTAATAGGTTCGGCACGTTGAGGAAAGATGTTCACAGCTGGCGTACAACCCAGCGCGAACGCGCCCGGGGTCAACGCGCGCTCAAGCGCCGAATCATTCCGATCAAGATAGATGAAAACATCCAAGCATGACCCCGAAACGCGTGCTGAGCGTAGCCCTGTCAGTTCAAGATAATAATATTTTTCGGGGAAAGCGAAGTACTCGGTGAGTAGTACGTGGGCCGCCTGCACCCGGTCATCGGTGGGAAGCAAGCATTCATTCTCCCCGAAGCCCCCGGAGCAAACTGCTTCGCGGCCAAGATAGACGCATGCAACATCATCTGCCCCGTCCGCTAACGCAACTGCCTCAACACCCGCCAGCACCAACTCCATCAATGCCTGCGGCGCGGGACCCCGTAGGAACAATCGAAGCTTGTCACAACCAAGCGAGGCAAAGCTTCGTCCGGGCACGGTGCAGCGAAGTCGAACGCGCAAGCAGGCTGCAGGATTCGTTCCCATGGGCGGAGGTGGGGCAGCGAAGGGTGTCCCCCGCAGTTCAAGCGTGGTGATTTCGATTGGCCAGAGTTCTAGCTCCTGTGTTGTCGTGAAGACGCATTCATCTTCTCCGATGCGTTCTGTTCGTAACGGGGTGCCACGTGGAACCCTTTGCATCGTTTCTATATCTGCGACAGGTTGGAACTGCGCTGTGAAGAATGATGGGATAGGTGCAAGATAGTGCGGATAGAGTATTTCAAGCAATCCCGCTGTTAGTTCTGGAAAATCATCATCTAGGCGCAGCTGAACGCGCGCATTGAGCAACGCCACGCCCTGAAGAAGCCCCTCCACATGGGGATCACCCACTGAGTCGCCAGTGAGCCTAAGTCGGCCCGCAACCTTTGGATGTAGTTCAGCAAATTCAGCACCAAGTTGACGAAGCGCCTCCAGTTCCCGGTTATAGAGAGCAAGAAGATCTGCTCTCATGATAAGATTTCCTCAACACTCATCCGCTGTAGCGCAGGGTCGAGTTTAGTACCGAAGGTAAGCGCGAGTGGCAGTTGGTCGGTATCCAGAACGGCCTCAATCACCAGACCGAAGCCACGCCCTGGAGATTCCTCTGTGAGCCGAACGGACACGGCTTTCAGTCTCGAGTCAAAACGAGCTATGGCTGATGCGACTTCGGTACAGAAGGCGCTTCGTTCGGCCGCTGCTTCGAAGTGTCGGCCGGCTATATCGCCGATCCCGTAGGCGAGGATTGATCCGTCTAACTCTTTCAGTGCGACAGGCCACGAAAGAGGCGGTCGCCTTGTGTTCAACAAGGCCTCCAAGTCCCGCCGGACACTCTCACGCAAGGCGAGGATCCCAGCGCCAGTGGTCGGGAGAGCGTCTTCTCCCGCAACAAGGCGGACAAATAAAGGCACTAAACTTGGCAGCTGAGAGATAGCCATACAGCAATCAACTCCCGGTAAATTCCATGCGCTTCATTTGGGTCATCGGCAATAATTCACCATCAGCGAGGAAACACCGTTGACCAAGACCGCGCATCATCTCATCCGCTATCGCAAGCCATTCGGTGGCACGCCCAAGGCGCAGCGCATCATCTACGGAACCTTCAGACCCAGGATAAATCGCGGCTACCGAAACTGTACCCTCGGTATCGTCAGCGAACTGAATTCTTGCAGTTCGCCACATGAGATCAAGCGGTGTGGCCGGCGCAACAAAGGTAAGGCTTCGTACTTCATCAAACGCGATCCAGTAGTAATTGCCACCAGCCGTAAGTACCTCAAGGAAACCTGCAGTGGTGTCATCAGCGTCACGGAATTCGCCAATCGCCTGATCATCGATGCGAACGGTAAGCGCGGGCCGTCGCGTTTCCGCAAGAGCGAGCACTTTGGCCGCCTCTGAGGCTTCTCCCGCTCGGGACAATACAAGAGCCTGTAGGTAAGCCTGCATCATGGGAGTAGGGTCACGGCGGAATTCCGGCACACGGCCTACTGTCCAAACTTCTCTACGGGCAATCGCTGCACGCAGAGTTTGGCGTAAACGGGCGGCCTGAACTGCTGCCTCCGGATTATCGTTACCTGCAATATCCAGCGTTCGGTCCGCGCGTTCGATTTCTCCGCTAAAGCATAATAACTCTGCAAGAAAGACACGCGCCCGCAGATCCGCAGGATCACGGCGCAAATGTTCTCCAAGTGCGGTAATCGCATCGGTTAGACGCCCCTGACGGTACATATCTTCGGCGGTCATGAATTATCCTCCAAACGGGGTCATACTTTTTCTCGCGCCCGAATCTCGGTTGCGATGCTAAAGGCTGCATCAACATAATCAAGTTGAAAGCGTGGCTGCAGTTGCACTTCACATAACATCCGCCCCGGATCTGCGGGATGTTCCTGAACCGTCGCTACTGCGCCACTCAATGGATAGCGTGCCTTCAGTTCGGGAGAGGCTGCATCATTGGCATTGCTATAGCGGTTAAGCCATTCATTCAGCATGTTTTCTACAGCACTCGGCGTAGATATCGATCCAATACGGTCCCGCAACATAACCTTGATGTGGTGCGCAAAGCGGCTGACACAGAGCACATACTGCAACATAGATGAAAGACGCTCACTGATCCGTGCGTTTGCCTCACCAAAATTTTCCGGCTGACGTATTGATTGGTTACCGTAAAGAACGATCCCCCCAGTAAAACGCGCCGGGCTCAGCGGAATGAAGCCCGCTTCTTGCAATTGCCGGTCTTGGCTTTCGCTTAGCATAACCTCAACGGGTGATTGTGGGACTGGTGGCGTTTCAGTGCCGTCAAAGCCAAGCAGCGGAAGCCCGTCGAGGAACCCCCCATTGCCACCCTCGGGCACCCCTCGAATGTCCGCAAACCAGCGATGAGATTCGAATGCGCGTATTGCTACAGCCGCAACAGCGAAGCCAGGATGCCCCCAGAGCAGACCAGATGCATGATCCACATACTCATCATACGCATCCAATGTAAGTGTTTTTGCTGATTCATATGGCCTACGCAGTAAAATACGCGGCAATGCAACACCAAGGAAGCGAGCATCCGCGAGGCCCCCAAGCGATAACCAGCGCTGATAGGCTGGATCGCGAAGCAGGCCCGATAGATCCAGATGACGCCCCAGTCCACGCCAGGATTCAACACCAAACATTGAAGGCGCGGCCGATACGATAAGGGGGGCAAAGGCCGCTGCGGCTATCTCAGCAAGACTACGCAATGCGCTGATATCATCTGTCCGATGCTCTTCTGATCTCTGATGTCGCACCTCATAGAGGCCAATTAGCATGCCGTAGGGACGCCCACCGGCAGAACCAAATTCTTGTTCGTAGACAAGGTTGAAAAGAGACGACTGATCAAACTCCTGCGCACGCGCCAGATCACGACAAATTTCCGCCCAACCAGCGTGCAGAATCTTGATCATAACCGGATTAGCAGGTTCGACACGATGAACCAACCACTGGAGGCCGCGCCACGCGGCCTCCAGACGTTGGAAATCAGGATGATGAAGGATACCGTCAAGCTGGCGGGATAGCGCAACATCAATAAGCGCAATCAGACGGTCGATTGCAATGCGTGTGCGCTGCAAGTACGCCTCGTTACATAAGCCAACCATCATCCTAAAGTGCCATGACTTCAGCTGGCTTGTGGAATTCGTGCAACTAGCCGCATTGAAGTTGTGAGTTCCTCCATTTGTAGCCAGGGACGCAAGTGAGCTACCGCTTGGTAGGAACCCGGCTTGCCTGGGATCTCTTTTACCTGAACGCTAGCTTCAGCGAGCGGATAGCGCGCCTTCATATCTGCGCCAGCTGCCTCATTGCCATTAACGTACTGTACGATCCAGCGGTTCAGCCATGCTTCGCAATCACTCGGTTCCATGAACGAACCGATTTTATCGCGTCCTAAAATCTTGAGGTAATGCGCAAAGCGTGACGTCGCCATAATGTAGGGTAGGCGCGCTGATATGGCTGCGTTCGCCGTTGCGTCCGGTGCGTCATATTTTTTCGGTTTTTGTACTGTCTGAGCACCGAAGAAAACCGCATAGTCTGTGTTTTTGTAGTGAGTAAGTGGCAGAAATCCGAGCTTTGAAAGCTCTGCCTCACGGCGGTCTGTGATCCCGATTTCTGTTGGGCACTTCTGGTCCACGTCCCCATCATCGCTACGAAAAGTGAAGCTTGGCAGACCTTCGACCTTTCCGCCGCCCTCAGCGCCACGGATCGCCGTACACCAACCATACTGGGAAAACGCGGCGGTCAAGCGCGTCCCCATCACGTAAGCAGCGTTCATCCATGAAAAATCACGATGACCCAGGGCACGTGGCGCACCGTCATCACTGATGCCGGTCTCCTCGAATGCGAACTCGTCAACGACCGTGGTGGCCGCCCCGTAGGGCAAACGGCCAAGAACGCGTGGCATCGTCAGGGTAACGAAGCGGCTATCCTCGCTTTCGCGGAAAGATTTCCACTTCGCATATTCCACACTCTCGAAAATCTTCTCCAAGTCGCGTGGCTTCGAGAGGTCAGTGAATTCCTCGAGGCCGAACATTGTGGGTGATGCAGAGCTAATGAAAGGAGCAAAAGCAGCGGCAGCCACCTGCGACATACCCGAGAGAACATCGAGATCTTCGGGATGATTAGTGAATTCATAATCACCGATCAGAGCACCATAGGGTTCACCACCCGGAGTACCGAACTCCTCTTCGTAGAGTTTTTTGTAGACCGTGCTCTGGTCGAACTCGACCGCCTTGGTAAGATCCTTGTGCAGATCGCGTTTTGACACATTCATTACGCGCAGCTTCATACCACTGCCAGTCTCAGAATTCATGACAAGATGGTTAAGCCCACGCCAGCTTCCCTCAAGCTTTTGAAAATCCGCATGATGCATAACAGCCGAGAGCTGCCGAGAGATTTTCTCGTCGATTGCCGCAATTGCTCTATTTATCGTCTGAGACAGATTTTTGCCATAGCTGACGGTGCCTGCCAGCGCCTCCTGCGTAAGCGTCCTCAGCAATTCCTGAGTGCGGTCCGGCGTTGTCTGCTTTGTTGCGCCAATCGCCTGTTCCAGAAGGCTTAGGCTTTGTCCAGTAGCGGCGGCATCAGCCGCTTGGGTTTGCCCCTGTGTGCTCATGATTCTTCCCCCTTCTTTTCGTTGACACCAAGCTCGGAAGACAGTTTTTGCAGATCTTCTGAATTTTGAAGGACGCGCTCCAATAATGCTTCAAGATCTTCGGATCGATCCGCCTTGCTAAGGATATCACGAAGTTGATTGCGCGTCTCAAGAAGCTTGCGCAGGGGCTCCACCTGTTCAACCAGGCGCCCCGGTTCGAAGTCTTCCATGGAATTAAAACTCAGCGACACGGCCATTTCTGAGCCATCATCTGCAAGGGTATTCTTGACGCGCAGGTTCAAGCCTGGCGTCATCCGCGCCATAACATCGTTGAAATTATCGCGGTCTATTTGGATAAACTTGCGATCACGCAGCGGTTTCAGTGGTTGGGTTGGGTTTCCCGAAAAGTCGCCAAGCACGCCAACCACAAACGGAAGTTCACGCTGTTGAAGAGCGCCGCCCGTCTCGACATCGTAGGTGATGTGGACTCGCGGTTTACGCACTCTATTGAGTTTATCATGTACGCTAGCCATTATTTTCTCCTATAGTTTGGTTGGAAGGGTTACTATCAGCCATAGACTACTGGGAAGGTTCCTTGCCCCCCCGACGGCCGTCGCCGCCGTCTGCTATGTCGATGCCCCGCATAACCATGGCGTGGTACCAAAGCGACGCAGTATCTGGTGCGGCATCAAGGCCAGCCAGCAAAACTGCTGCTGCCACCGCATTAGGCGAAAGCATCGGATTAGGTTTCAATTCCGGGAGACCAGGCGGCGCCATGCTGCCGCCACTCCAGAACGCGGCGAGTGCAGCGTAGCCAGCAAAACCATCTACGCCCGCAGCCTCTGCAGCGGGTAGGGTAGCAGCTCGATTTACCTCAACGGGCTTGTAAACCCAGGCCTCAGCGGCCAGAACGGCATCCTTCGCGGGCGGAGCAAGGCGCTCACCCATCGCGGTGCGTACAGCAAGACACGCCCACCACACGCCCTGGCGAACGGGTAGAGCAAAAGCCAAAAGGCGCACTGAATCTACGAATAAGTCTGCCTTCAAAAGGCGCTCAAGAAAAGTTGCCACGTCAAGTGATGGCGCGAGTAACCGGCGCGCCTGCTCCGATAGCGATGCGCGGACGAATAGTTCCTCTGCGGTCAGGGGCACGATCTTTGACAGGCTGCTGGTGTCCATGATTCCCTCAGTTGATCTTAGTCATCGAACCCTTGAGGGTAAGAATGCCGCTAGATTCGACCGTCGTCATGGGACTTTTCATTTCCGCTTGCGCCTCCCCTTGAAGGCCAATCTTCATTCCCTTTAACGAGACGCCACTTGCGGACAATGCGACTTCGCTGCTGCCGGCCTTGATGATGATGCTACTGGTAGTGATTTCAACACTGCTGCTCCCGACCGTGAGCTTGATTGACTTGGCCGCCTCAAGAACCAGATTTCCGCCATCCGCTTTGACTGTGCCGTTCCCAGCACCAAGCGTCATGGAGAGATCTCCCTTTTCGATTTGTAATGAGACGTTGCCCTCACCTAGTTTCAGAGTGTCGTTTCCTTTTTTGATATCTGAAGTTCGCCCCCCCGCTTCTATTGTTAAACTCATATCACCTTCCTCAATTGTAGTTTTCAGGTCGCGCTTGATTTGAATGGAGCGATCCCGCTGGACTTCAAGGCGATCATCATTCTTAACAATACGTTCGAAGTCTTTCTGTGCCTGCAGGAAAACCTGCTCGTTGTCTTTTTTGTCTTCAAATCTAAGTTCGTTGAATGTGGTTGCGTCGCCACCCGGGGTACTGCGAGTTCGGAGACCAGTTCGTGTTTTCTCATCGGGAAGAGCAAAAGGTGGCTTGGATTGACCGCCTGGAATGCAACCAATCACCAATGGACGATCGGGGTCGCCATAAAGAAATTCAACCACGGCTTCCATACCAATACGCGGTAAGACGAATGAACCCCAATTGCGCCCGGCCAGTGATTGAGCAACTGATACCCAGGCCGTGCCTTCCTCATTTTGAGTTCCATCGCGATCCCAAAATAATTGTAGTTTTACCCGACCATACTCGTCCGTATGAATTTCCTCACCCGAGGGGCCAACAACCGGCGCGCTATGGGGGCCGCGAATTTGTGGGCGCGGCGTGCGCCGAGGCGGCCGATATGCAAGGTCTGCTGAAACACAGGTGAGCCAATTACTATAGGTTGGCTGCTCATCCGATCGACGATTGAAATGCAAAACATCCTTCGCTTCATGTTTCAGAGAAGCGATGACATAGGATTTGCCATCCTCAGCTGCCGCAGGAAGACTTAAAGTAAATTTTGCACCGGGCATGAGCTGCGGAGTGTGACTAGAAGCAAGACTTGTAAGCGCCTCGACTTCCTCTTCTTCTTGACGCAGCCTCGCCACATCGGCGGCCGCTTCTGCATCCATGAATCCTGCGGGCGATTCACGGCGGCCAGTCGGTAACGCGCTCAAATACCCGATCCTTGTTTTCTCCTGCGCGGTCAGTTTCAGGCTTGGGTTGATCGGATCATGATCCTCTACTTCAGTGCTTCGGGCCACAAGTGCAGATCGCTCTGACCAACTAGTCAAAGTACCCGCCATCCGCCCCTCAGCTTCACGCAAGGTTAGCGTCGACGGGTCAGAAGTCTGCCATCCCGAAACAGAATCGATAAGCACAAGCGTTGAACCCGCGGTAGAATGGGTGAAATAATAAGCAATTCCGGCCCGTTCCATTAAGCGTGAGACGAAGGCAAAATCAGTCTCATTGTACTGGGTGACCGTAGAAAGTTCAGTGTAATTTGCATTTAGACGGCGCTCTACTCGCGTCACCTTTGCATCAGATAAGACTTTTTCAACAATATCGGGTAAATTCATGTTTTGGAACACGCGCGAACAGCTACGTAACGTTAGACGCCAGAATTCAGGAACCAGTTCGATACGATAACCCCTGACGCTACGCGCGACCCAGCCCTCGGAATACAAAGATGCGACAATACCGGAGAGGAGCCGCTGCCCCCCCGCATAGTCGACGGTAATACTTATGACTTGGCCAAGGAGGTCTTCGGCCTTTAAGGACTCAGCCGAGTAACAGTGCACGTCGAAACGATATGGTCGCGACAGGGCCTCTTCGCCAAATAGGCGATATGGCACGATGGCATCACCAAGCGGCGATACCATGGTGAGAAGCCTATGTTCCTGGTCAAAGGTTAGTGACATACGGCTGGAGTCCCACCCCAAGAACACGCCGCCAAGCCAGAAGGCTTGACGGCATTGCCTCTGGATCACGCAGACTTGGTAGTCGAAATATCATAGGACACCACAATCGGCGTTCCAGCTTTATTTTTTGTATCATAGGGCGTAAATTTGAACTCCAGCTTTGTGAAGCTGATACTCAAGCTCTCGGCAGGTCGATCTCCGCCAGACGACATTGAGTAGGAGGACACCAACGCATTGGTCAGCGTATATTCAGCATAGGTCTTGCCGGGGCTGCCTGTGGTAACGAGATGGATCACTACCTTCTTGCCCACAGCCCCCGTCACAGCTTCCGTGAACAACTTCGGGGATGAGGAATCCATCATCTTACTCAGCGTGACTTCGCTGACCGATGGCTCGGAAGCTTCACGATTTGACGTGGAACCAGAAGTGGCGCTGATCGCACGGCCTACACCCCACTGGATCGAACCGATGTCTAACCATTTGACATGATCGGATTGAGTTGCCTCGCCGTCAATTCCGTCATATTTTACGTAAATCGCCATGTTAAACTCCTTTCTTTGGGTTAATGATACTACTTGTTTCTTCCTGTGCCGGCCTTCTCAATCCAAGGCATAGGAAAAGCCGCCATCTGGCCCCACTGACACACTGACCGTCTTCACGGCTTCGCCATTCGCCAGTCTGGCGAGTAGTAATTCAGAAAGACGCGGGAGCAAGGTACGCGCCGTAATGTTCTCTACATTACGCGCACCACTTTCGGCCTCGCGACAGCGCGAGGTAATGTGACCAACAAGATCCGCCGTGTAACAAAAGCGCGCCCCATATGCCGCAGCCACACGCCGGCGTATCCGCGCTAGATTTAGTTCGACAATGCGCTTCAGGATGTCATCGCTGAGCGGAAGGTATGAAATGACCGTGGTTCGGCCAAGAAAAGCCGGCTTGAAATGCCGCAGTAATTCAGGGCGGATCGCCTCAGCCAGCGCGTCCGGCTCTGGCATTGTGTCGGGATCAACCGCCAACTTTGAGATTGTCTCGGTTCCCGCATTCGTGGTCAGTATGATAACGGTGTTGCGAAAGTCGATGTCACGCCCTTCACCGTCGCGCAAAGATCCTTTGTCAAAGACTTGGAAGAAAACATCCTGGACGCCGGGATGCGCCTTCTCAATCTCATCCAACAGAATCACGCTGTAGGGACGCCGGCGCACCGCTTCAGTGAGGACGCCCCCTTCGCCAAATCCAACATAGCCCGGGGGCGAGCCAACCAGCATGGAAACCTTGTGCTCTTCCTTGAATTCAGACATGGCAATTGTAGTCATATTCTGTTCGCCACCGTAGAGCATGTCTGCGAGAGCCAGCGCCGTTTCGGTTTTCCCAACACCACTTGTGCCAGCCAACATAAAGACACCAATGGGCTTACGCGGATCTGTCAGGCCAGCACGAGACGTCCACATCGCCTCGACTATCGTTGCAAGCGCATGATCTTGCCCGATGACGCGCTCTCGCATTCGATCCTTGAGACTTAAAATGGATCTAATTTCATTGGATACCATTCGGCCAACAGGAATGCCCGTCCAGGCAGCAACCACTTCTGCAACAGCCTGACCATCTACCCCTGCCCGCACTAATGGGTTTTCGCCCTGCAGCGCCGCAAGCTTGTTAAGGATGGATGAGTGCTCATCAACGAGCCCTTCGTCACCTGCCTCCATCGCCACGCGCAACTCCTCAAGGCGCGCAACCAAACCACGCTCGGATTCCCAACGCTCCTCAAACTCGCCCAATCGCTGAACCGCCTCAACACGGCGCGCTTCCAGGTGATTGATAGCGTCCGCATCGATTCGACCAATGGCTTCATCAGGTCGCGCGGCAGCGATCTCCGCATCTATCATCTCGATCGCCCGGCGCGCATCCTCAATAGGCTCAGGGATCGCGCCTTGGCTCATAGCCACCCGCGCGCAAGCCGTATCCAGGAGACTGACCGCCTTGTCCGGCAGCTGCCGTGCCGGAATATACCGCTTCGAAAGACGCACCGCCTCACTAAGCGCATCTGAATGGATGCGCACCTTGTGGTGCCTGGCCAACACCGGGAGAAGGCCGCGCATCATTGCAACGGCACCTTCCTCGCTCGGCTCCTCAACCTTCACAACCTGGAAGCGACGCGTTAGGGCGGGATCACGCTCGAAGTATTTTTTGTACTCAGCCCATGTTGTTGCTGCAATCGTTCGCATTTCGCCACGCGCAAGTGCTGGCTTCAGTAGGTTAGCAGCATCATTTTGACCAGCGGCACCGCCCGCACCAATCAAGGTATGCGCCTCGTCGATAAAGGTAATGATTGGGATAGGGGATCCTTTGATGTCCTCAATAACTGACTTCAATCTGTTCTCGAACTCACCCTTCATGCCGGCGCCAGCCTGCAGCAGTCCGAGGTCAAGTGAATGAATGGCGATATCCTTCAAGGCGGGCGGAACCTCACCCGCGACAACGCGCTGCGCGAACCCTTCAACAACAGCTGTTTTGCCAACCCCAGCTTCACCGGTGAGGATGGGGTTGTTCTGCCTCCTACGCATCAGCACATCTATAATCTGCCGAATCTCAGCATCGCGACCCACGATGGGGTCAACCTTACCCGCCCTCACCAGGTCCGTGAGATTTACCGTGTAAAGATCCAGAGCGCGCGCACCTGCGCCACCGCGCGCCGGGAGTGGAGCGTCAGCACCATCGGCGCGCCGAGCACCTTCAGCAGAACCATCAACAATACCCGGAAGGTCGCGGCGCAGCCCTTCAATGGCCACACGCGCAAGGCTCGGAGAAAGGTCACGTAGCCGTGCGCCGAATATCTCGTCCGCCAGGAGCACCAAAAACAGATGACCGGAACGCACGCTTCGTTCACCAAATTGCACATCCGCAAGCAAGCAAGCCTCTCTCGTAAAACGAACAATATCGGGAGAGAGCG
>CAMCEP010000001.1 GCA_945873675.1 Asaia bogorensis | reverse complement strand
GCGAATGCCATTCTGGTGAAGGTGAACCAGATTGGCACGCTGACCGAAACGCTGGAGGCAGTGGAGATGGCCCATCGCGCCGGCTATCGCGCGGTCATGAGCCACCGTTCCGGTGAGAGCGAGGATGCGACCATCGCCGACCTCGCGGTCGCCACCAATTGCGGGCAGATCAAGACCGGGTCGCTGTCACGGTCTGACCGGCTTGCGAAATACAACCAGCTGATCCGCATTGAACAAGGGCTTGGCCCGGCGGCGCGCTATGCCGGGCGGGGTGTGCTTCGCCGGTAAAGCCCGGCTCAGCCGGCCAGCGGGGAAAGTTCGGTCAGCGGCCAACGTGGGCGCGGATTGTGGGAAAGCGGGTCCGTCGCGCCGCAACGGAGTCGCTCAATCCCCGCCCAGGCCACCATCACGGCATTGTCGGTACAAAGCCTGAGCGGCGGCGCCAGCATTGGAAGACCGCGGGCTGAGGCAATTCCATCCAGCGCGCGCCGCACCGCGCCATTCGCCGCAACCCCGCCGGCCACCACCAGCGCTGTCACCCCTGGCGCCATATCAAGCGCATGGGCGGCACGATCCGCCAGCACTGCGGCAACGGCGGCCTGAAAGCTTGCTGCAATATCTTCAGGCCGCGCCTGCCCCTGGGCGACCGCGCGCGCCACAGCGGTTTTGAGGCCGGAGAAGGAAAAATCACACCCCGCGCGGCCCAAAAGCGGCCGCGGCAGGTTCACCGCAGTGGGATCGCCACTGCCGGCCAGGCGTTCCAGATGCGGCCCGCCCGGCCACGGCAGACCCAAAAGCTTCGCGGCTTTGTCAAAAGCTTCCCCCACCGCGTCATCAAGCGTGCTGCCCAGGCGGCGGTAGCGGCCAAGCCCCTCCACCAGCACGCATTGGCAATGCCCGCCGGAAAGCAACAGCAGAAGATAGGGGAATGCCGGCACCCCGCCCGGCATCAGGCCTGGCAGGCGCACTGTCAGTGCATGGGCTTCCAGGTGATTGATGGCGATGAAAGGCAGGCGATGGGCCAGTGCCAAGCCCTTGGCGAAGGAAGCGCCCACGATCAATCCACCGATCAGCCCCGGACCCGTTGTTGCCGCGACCGCATCAAGCGCCGCATAGCCGATGCCGGCCTTGGCCATGACGCTCGCCACAAGCCCAGGCAAATGCTGCAAATGCGCCCGCGCGGCAATTTCAGGTACCACGCCGCCAAAGGCTGCGTGTTCCTTCAACTGGCTAAAGACGGCCTCGGCCAGAATGGTGCCATCCGCGCGCAGTACAGCCGCGGCGGTTTCATCGCAGCTGCTCTCAATTCCCAGGATGATGGCATCAGGCTTCATGCAAAACCCGATACCATGCCGGGCCAGTAGCGTGAAACTGTGGCGCCAGACGCTACATGCTTCTGGCGGTTGGAACCCTATCGCAGCCCTGACGCCATTTGTTCATTGATCTCGATCAGAAAGGGGAGATCAGGTGTGGTATTCTCCATCTCCCGCAAGACCGTGCGCCCGACCTGCAACATGGTCAGCTTGGTCTGCTGCGGCAATTGGTTTGCGGGGTGACGGAGCGACGCATCCAGGGCAATCCATAGGCGCCGATTATCAGCGACCGCGCGCGCGCGCGCGATGCCTTCCTGTTCCAATGCGGCCTTCAATGCGCCTGTAACTCGGCGGAAGACATCTGCTTCCTGTTCGCGTGGGTCCATCGCCTGGCGCGTCATCTGATACGCGCGGCGGGCATGCATCATATTCATGCGACATCCTCCGGCAGGGAGACAGAGGCAACGGGGCTCAGTCCCAGTACCACCTCCTCATGGCGCATCACACGGCGTGCGAGCTTCAGGGCCTGGTAGCATTGATCGGACTCGGCCGCCTTAAGCGCGCGCGCAAGAAGTTCGCGCACCATCTCAGACGTAGTCGCCTCCCCAAAGTCTGTGATGAGGCCACGGGCCAAGTCAAGACCGGCCTTTCTTTCCTCATGGTCGCCGATATAGGAAGTTTGTAGGGCAAAATAGATTCGCCGGGCCGGCGTATTGGCCATATCGGGGGTCATCAACTGCTTGCCGAACAGAAAGCGCGCGCGCGCGGTAAGTTCAATACGGGCACGGTTACGGAAGCGGATGGGTGCACCATTGACGATCATCATGTCGCCTTGGCGTAACTCAAGAACAAGGGTGGACATTTTTGTCTCCCGCAAGAAAGGCGGCCCCGCAAGAAGCGAGACCGCCTAAACGATTATCGGAACAGGCTCAGCAAGGTCTGCGGGGCCTGATTGGAGATGGAAAGTGCCTGCGTGCCCAGCTGCTGCCTGATCTGCAGCGACTGCAATTTGGCGCTTTCCTTGGCAAGATCGGCGTCAATCAAGGCGCCAAGCCCACCTTCAATCGCGTCAACCTTGTCCTTGTTGTAACGGACCTGCGCGTCAATATAATTGCTGTCAGAACCGAACTGGTTCAACGCATCGGCAATGGCGGATTCCACGGTTTCAAAGTCACCACCTGCCGCCAAGGCGGTCTGCGCCGCGGTGACGGTTGCCGGCGCTGCAGCCACCACAAGATCCGTCGCCCCATCAATCGCCGTGACAGTGAAGGTATCGCCAGATTCGTTGCGGGTCGTCACAATATTACCGTCAGCCGTATCCAGCAAGGTCCGGCCATTATACGTGGCGTCGGAGACAAAGTTCTGGATCTGGGTGCGGAGCGCGGTGTATTGCGCCGAATATTGGTCAAACTGTTCCGTATTCAGCGTACCATCCGCCATACGGGTCAGCGTTTCACGCACTTTCACCATACTTTCGGAGATTTTGCCGAGTGCGGCGAAGGTGGTGTCCAGAACGCCCTTGGTGCCGCCCAACTGCTCATTCGCCGCGGTCAGGCCGGCAACATCGGAACGGACCGCCTGGGTAACAGCGAAGGCGCCGCCATCATCCTTGGCATCGGCAACACGAAGACCCGTGGAGACGCGCTTCTGGACAACCGAAAGCTGTTCAGTGGTACGGTTCAGTGACTGCAGCGCAACCATTGAGCCGAGATTGGTGTTTACGGAATTCATAGCCATTGGGGTATTCCCCTTCCAAATCATGACCGTCGCCCCGATCAAGGTGGCGGGAAGGTCTGGTTTCATCCGCTTCTTGCGAATGAGGGCATGATGTCGGAAAGGGCTGAATCATCATTGAAGAAATGAGTAAATACCGAGGTTTTTTCTGAATTAAGGGTTTAATATCTTGATGAATGAAGAAATCAATGATTTTGAAAGGAAAAAATTTCAGCTGATCGGATGACATCAAGGAAAAGATAATTTTTCGCTCATGTTCATCATCGGGTGGTTGTGGTGGCGGTGGCAGATTTTCGCCGAAACGGCGAAAAAGCATGAAGATCTCGCCCCACTCCCGTTACGATTTTCGTCATTGAAACGCCCGCAATTGATCGTCAGGGGCCAAAAGCGCGGCTTCCAGCTTTCAGCGGCGCGCCGACCAGCGACCCCCTATCAGAGGAAGCGCGTCAGGCTCAATTGCTGCGAGATTGCCAGGGCGCGATAGGAAGCTTCAAGTTGAGTCTGCGTCGCCTGGAAGGACGTGATGGTCTTTGCCATATCAACATCCTCAATTTCGCTCACCTGCAAGGTCAGGCTATTGGTGACGCTTTCATGCAAAGTTTTTACGCTTTCCATCCGCGCTTCGGTTATGCCTAGCGCGCCGCGTTCCAAGGCCAGGGCATTGACACTGGACCTGAGCCCCTGCTGCACTGTTGTAATAAAGGTGTTGTAACTTTCACCGAGCTGGGTCTTGTCCGGGGTAAGACCCGCGATGCTGGCAAGACCGCGCAGCAAATCACGCGCCCAAGACTCGGTTGTTTCACCGGTGCTAACGCTCGCGGCGTTGCGATTGGCGAATAGGCCGTATTCTATGCGCTCATTGTCGCTGCCAAGCACGTTTCGGCGCCCTTCATCGAAGCCGGCGCCAGTCGAAAGAAACTCGGAAAATGGCGTTGTTCCGGTGGCATTAGACTGCGCCAAGGCCTTCGTCTGGCCAAGAACGGTAGCTGCATTGGTTGGACCGAGCAACGCGACCTGGTCCCCGATGCCTTCGACCATCCCACTTGTGAGAATGGCGTCTGGATTTGGGATTGGTGGCTGACGCGTGCTCGACCCTGCAAACAAATACTCACCAACATATTGTTCATTTAGCAGATTGGCCACTTCAACCAGCGCAGCCTTGGCTTGGCCGGCCTGGATCTGTACTTCCTCTGGCTTCGTGGCACCCATCAGCTTCAAAGAGTTTGCGGAAAACTTCTCTGCTATGGCGCCGATGCGATCCAATACATTCTGCGTGATTCTAACTTTGCCAAGTCGCTGGGTAATCGTATTCTGATACGCTTCCCGGCGCGTGATTTCGGCGCGCAAATCTATGCTCTTGGGTGCGTCCGTTTTGAGCGCCGCGTAAGAATTTCCCTTCCGACCCGTGGAAATCCGCTCCCCAAGGTCCGAAATGCGCTCCCGCAGCATAGTTGCGTTCAGGTCAATTCGCCCGGTCAGGTTGATACCATTCATGGCTTATCGTACCGATCCGAAAAGAGTGTCCCACATGGTCTGTGCTGTGCTCAGCACGCGTGCATTCGCGGCATAGGCATTCTGCAATTGCACCAGGGATGCCATTTCACCATCCACATCAACGCGTGATTGGCGCGTGAAGCGTGCCTCAAGCCCATCGCTCAGCGCCTTGGCGGTTGTGACGGCGGCACCTGCCGCAGCGCTGTCGGATGTTTGGAAAGAAGTGAGCAGAGCGGCGAATTCCTCGATGGCCCGGGGCGCGCCGAAGGGGCTTGAAAGGGACCCGTCAGGTCCAAGCCCGGTTGTCGCAAAGCCATCCCAACTCTCGCCATTCGATTTCTTATCGCCAAAACTGTATTCCAGTATCCGATCAATCAGCAGCGTGAAGCCAGCAGGCCCAGTCGCTGGATCGTTGGGCGTAAATCCCGGCGTTCCCGGTATTGTTTCTGTGCCGTCCCTGATCAGGCGTATCTCTGAACGAACGGCGGGGTTGATGCTGATCTTGCCTGCAAAGCCGATCATGTTGCTGCCCGAATAGGCAACATCGGGATTAGGGACCGTCCCGGTCCCATCGGTGAATAGCTTCAGCCCCTCCGCACGAAAGCGATCGGCGATTTCCGCCGCACAGATATCCAATTCCGCCTGATAGCGCGGCAGCGTCTGATCACGCAGCTTGAGGTATTCACCCAAGCGTCCGCCCTTCATCATGGTGGTCACGTCAACCCCGCCCATCATGATCGGCGGAATCAGACCGATGCCGCCATAATAGGCCTCAGGCGACATCAAGGCATGCGCTACGGCGAAAGCGTCGCCATTCTCGCCTTGCGTAATGGTCACGCCGCCGCTACCCAGCAGAAGGACGCCACCATTTCCCTGCCGCACGGCTTTGAAGCCCAGGGATTCGCTTAGGCGATCCAGCGCCAGGTCGCGCTTATCCTCTAGATCCGCGGCAGGTATGCCAGAACCTATTCTTTCAATAATGCTGCGGTCCAGGCCGGCTATCTCCCGCAGCGTGGCATTGATCTGCCCGATTTCTGTTACAATGCCATCATGCGCAGACTGACGCGCTTCTTGGATGGTTTGATCCAGGCTATTGCAACGATCTGTGAGGGTTTGGGCCGAATTCAGAACAACGGCTTGCTGCTTGACCACTTGGGATGGATCCGAACGCAGATCAATAAAGGCGGAACGCAGCTTCGCGACCAGATCACCAAGACCATCGCTTTTTGCAGGATCACCATGCGCTTCATTGATGCGCGCCAGCGTCGCATCGCGTAATTCCGCGGCTGCCAGCTCAGATTTGCGCTTACCCATTTCATTGACCAGGGCCGCATCAACCTCGCGCATTGGCCCAAGGCTGCGCACGCCCTGCCCCTGCCCGCCAACAGAAACAGCCTCGGTGACGATACGTTTTCGGGTATAGCCTTCGGTCTCGGCATTCGCCACATTGTCGGCCGCATTCGAAAGGGCCCGCTGTGTATTCAGCAGTCCCGATCGAGCGATCAGCAGGGCGGCGTCAATGCTCATTTTTCAGTGCCAATCAGTGATCCGTCACGCAGCTTTAGCGCCGCATGTTCAGCGTTTCCTGCAGAAGTTCATCTACAGTGGTGACGATCTTGGTATTCGCCGAATAAGCGCGCTGCGCCAGAATCAACTTGGAAAACTCGGTGGCGATATCGACATTCGAACGCTCAATGGCGCGCGTGGACAAAAGCCCTGCACCGTCTTCACCGGCTTCGACAACGCCCGCTTCGCCACTTTCGGTGGTGCGCAGAAAGGCCTGGCCATCCAGGTGTTCCAGCTTGTCCGGATCCTTGAACACTGTCACCGGCACCCGGGCCACAACACGGGATTGGCCATTGTCGTAATTGATCCGCACATCGCCATTCTTCTGCGTGGAGACAGAAGAAAATGCCCCAATTGGGATACCGTCCTGTTCGAAGCTGTTGACACTAAGGCCGCTGCCGGTGGTCGCGGCGAATTGCGTAAGCCCGCCGGAGACACCAAAGCTGCCCAGGTTGAGCGCCATAGTCTGAAGCCCCTGGCCAAAGTCAGCCTGGAAGGTGACCGTTGCTGGCGATCCAGTCGTTGAGGTAGTCCCGGTGAGGGTGCCAGTGCCCCCAAAAAACTCAGCCAAGGTACCGTCCGGTTGGGAAGGAGGGGCGGCTCTCTCATATACCCATGTTACGCCGCCGTCGGCAGCGGGCGTAGTCGTGGCTGGACCCGTGCCAGTAGGTGCAGACGTACCTGCCACCGTGGCGCGGTAAACCTTATTGTCTGAACTAATGGTATCGCCGACGACATAGGCTTTGCTAGGCGCCCAATCCACCGGGTCTTCCCCGAAAGCAACCTTTATTGTGCCGAGAGCCGGCGTTGTGGCTGCCGGCGCATTAATCGACAGTGTCCAGGTGTTATCATTGGTTGCGGCAGTCGGCGCAAAGGTCAGCGTCAGCGCGCGGGAATTGCCCAGCGAATCAATCACCTGAATTGACGTGCTTTGGTCAGTTGTACTACCCGCAGAAAGATTGCCAGTGAAATTAAGCTCCTGCGTCGGTGTCGGCGTGAAGGCATCTTCCTGCACCTGAATGGGCACAAGCTGCGTCTTGTCCACCACGCCATCAGTCACCGGCCAGCCCTGCAACACATAGCCAGAGCCGTTGACCATATAGCCTTCGCTGTCGCGGTTGAAATCGCCGGCGCGTGTGTAAAAATTCCGCGCGTCAAAAATTCTAGTTCCATCGGCGCCCGTGCTGACCGGCAAGGCAGCGGAAAAAAACCCTTGGCCAGAAATCGCCATCGCCAGCGGGTTTTCCACCTGCTCGATCGTGCCCTGCACTTGGTTGGTGAAGTCGGGCCGCGCCAGGACAGTGCCAGGCCTATGCACTTCGGCATTGCTCTCAGAAATGTAGGATACGAAACTGGTGTCGGTCCGCTTGAAGCCAACGGTCTGAGAATTGGCGATGTTGTCGGAAACATGCCCCAACGCGCGCGACTGGGCGCTCATGCCGCTCAGCGCGGTGTTCATTGAACTATAAAGCGACATGGCGGGCTCTCCTGCCGTGAGGGAAAAATCCTGATGGCTTGGAGATGAGGCAAGCGCCATGCCAGCGGAAAATGCCGAACTGGGTCAGAAATAATGGGCTGAATCCTCCCTGATGGGGCAAGTCTTGCGCAGGGAGCGGCAATTCCTGCCGTATCTCGGGCGGCATTCTTTGGCCCATCACTTGCTGAGATGCTTTCGCTTGCGTCCAGCCTATTTGCTGTCGGGGGAAGCTTATCCCGGTGGTTACAGGACGCGGGCCAGAACGGTTTGACTGGAAGTTTTTATGCTGGAATTAGCTTTTGCCCCGCCACACAAGCCTGCCGCGAACCAAGCGCCGGTGCTGTCAGCGCGTCCCGCGTCCAGGGAGGGGGACGGATTTCATGGCCGGCTGCGGGAAGCGATTGAAGCGCCGCCCATGGCTGAGCAGGTCCCGCCCGACCGGACG
Source organism: Asaia bogorensis (assembly GCA_945873675.1). Taxonomy (GTDB): domain Bacteria; phylum Pseudomonadota; class Alphaproteobacteria; order Acetobacterales; family Acetobacteraceae; genus Neoroseomonas; species Neoroseomonas bogorensis_C. The sequence goes on along the minus strand of CAMCEP010000001.1, from coordinate 39,090 downwards.
GCAAGTAGGCGCGACGATAGTCAAGATCACGTTCTCTCTGACCGCAGTGGCGCCAATCCAGGGGAAGGCGCTTCCAGTTCTGATCCCACCACTCAGCATGGCGCAACCGCAGATGCGGCAAAGGCTGCAACCCCAAGCAGCCCGCAAGCCGAACAAGCAGAAACGGACACGGCTTTGGGCGCCCTTGTGGCTGAAGGCGCTGGCATGTCGCAGTGGGCCCTGGAAACCGCAGCGCCAACGGCTTTCGCTCAGGCGGATTTGTCGCAAGGCCCCGCAGCGCTTCTGTCAGACGCGGTGATGTCGGCCGTTCAGTTGGCTGAAGGTCAATCGGTGCCCCATCATCAGGATCGTCCTGCCAATTCTCCCCTACTGGTTGCCCCGGGAATGGCCCCTGGCGCAGTTTCAGCCGCGCACATCGGCGTTCAGCCTGACGCAGTCGCCCCTGCGGGGGCGCAATCCGGCGCGGGAATGCCGCAGGCTTTGTCGGCAGTTGCGCTTCAGGCCAAGGCGCAGGCATTGACTGTCGCGGATCAGCAGCGCGCTTCTGCGCCGGCGGCCCAAGCGGTGCAGCAGGCCTTGTTGGCAACCAATACACCAGAAAGCCCTTCAGATCAGCAGCAGGGCCTGTTGAATGCCCTGGCGGCTGGCCCTGCTCAGGCTGCGGTGGCGCAGGAAGCAAAGCCGCAAGCTGCCGGTGGTCCGGCCAGGCCCGCCCCGTTCACGCCGCCCCGTGAAGGCCCGGAGGGCGCCAAGACTATTGAAGCGCTCACACTCCTCACCCAGGCTTTCAACAAAACGGAAGCAGCGGCCGAAGTGAAGCTCGTCATGGCTGCGGAGCCAGTGGAAGCGGGCGCACGCTTGGTTGGTCTGGAAGGCCCCAAGTCTTGGGGTGAAAGCCGCGTGGAAGGCCCTGCCATGGCGCCGCATGGTTTTGCGCCGGCTGATGGCGTGTTGCAGCGCACCGAAGCGCCGGCTTTTAGCGCTGGCGCGCGTGACATGGCGGCGCCGCCGGCGGCGCGCCAGCTTGCCCCGGTGGTTGTCTCTCTCGCCCTTGGCCGCGGGGATGAAGCGCTGACGATTGCCCTTGATCCGGTTGAGCTTGGCCGCGTGGAAGTGAGTATCGGCCAAGGCAAGGAAGCCGGCCAGGTACGCATTGTGGCGGAACGGCCCGAAACCCTGGCCTTGCTGCAGCGTGACCAGCGTGAACTAGACCGCGCACTGAACCAGGCCGGGCTTGGTGATATGGCGCGGTCGCTGTCTTTCTCCCTCGCCTCGGATCAGGGGCGTCAGCAGCAACAGGGCTCCGCCCATGAAAGGGGCCATCCCGCCCCAGGCATTATCAGCGGCTTGGACCATGACCGCGCCATGCCTGTGCTGCCAACCCCGACCCGCGCCGCCACCTCTCTCATTGACATAGCTGTCTGAACGGAACCCACACCATGTCCGCTTCCATTTCTGCCGCTTCCGCCAATGCCGCCACCAGCACCGCACAAAGCCCGCGGCTTGCGGGGGATTTCAATACCTTCCTCACGCTGCTGACCACGCAGATCAAGAACCAAAGCCCGACCGATCCGCTGGATACCAACCAGATGACCAATCAGCTGGTGCAATTCGCCTCGGTTGAGCAGCAAATTGCCATGAACCAGAACCTGCAGCGTCTGCTGACCCTGGAACAGGCATCCCAGTTGACCGCCAGCGCGCCATTGATAGGTCGTAATGTAGAAGTGGAGGCTGAGCAGATCAGCCTACAGGGCGGTGCTGGAACGCTGAAGTTGCCAACAAATGGCGCGTCCCAGACGGCGCAGATTACCATCAGGGGGTCGGGCGATCGCATCATTCGCCAAGAAACGGTGCAGCTTGGCAACGCACCCAGAACCTGGTCCTGGAATGGCAGGGACGCCGGGGGGCTTTCCATGCCTGATGGCGCCTACAAGGTCAGCGTCACTGGGGTGGGCGCCGGCGGCAAGGTTGAAACATTACCTTTCTCGACCATTGGCAAGGTGACCGGCGCCGAAAGGGTGGGGGGCGACCTGAAGGTATTGCTTGGCCAATTGCAGGTGAGCTTTGACAAGCTCCGCAGCGTCAGTTCGGGGGGATGATCTGATAGGGACGAATAGTCCTTTTCCGGCTTATTGCCAGAGCAAGTCTGTATTTTATGGCGTTGGGAGGCTACAAAAAAATCATAATGTATCAAAAATGATACATAACCGAATATTTTGACGCTTTTATCCAATCTTTTATTTCGATTGAGGAAATTTTTGCCGATCGTGTTATATAGGATCGTTCCGGGTGAAGTTCGTTCCGTAGCATGCTTGGGGAAAAGGGTTGGGGGTGATGGGCAATTTCGTCGCTCAGTTGCGTGGCTTGGGGATCTGGCGCTTGGGTGCCCTTGTTGGCACGGCTCTTTTGGTCCTTGGCTTGATTTCCTGGCTGGCCATCCGTGCCAGCCAACCCGTGATGGGCTTGCTTTACGCTGATTTGGAACAACGGGATGCGGGGCAGGTCATCGCCGCCCTTGATCGCGCCCGTGTGCCGTACCGGGTTGAAGGTAATGGCACGCGGATCATGGTGCCGGATGACCAGGTGGGGCGGGTGCGGCTGTCATTGGCGCGCGAAGGTCTGCCCGCGGGTGGCAATGTGGGTTACGAGTTGTTTGATCGTAATGAAAGCCTGACCACCACGCCTTTTCAGCAGGACATGAATCGCGTGCGCGCCATGGAAGGCGAATTGGCCCGCAGCATTGCTTCGCTGTCCGGGGTGCGCTCTGCGCGAGTTCATTTGGTGCTGCCGCGGCGTGAAGCGTTTTCACGTGAACGCGCGGATGCGCAAGCTTCGGTAATGCTGACCATGCAGGGCGCACAGCGCTTGGATAGGGAAGCGATTCAGGCGGTGTTGCATTTGGTTTCCACGGCGGTGCCTGGCTTGCGGCCGCAAAATGTTTCTATCGTTGACTCGCGTGGCGCGCTTTTGGCGCGTGGCGGTCAGGCCCTTTCAGGCCCCGCAGCGGCGGCGTCCCAGGAAGAAATGCGTCGCGGTCAGGAACTACGCCTGGCGCGCTCGGTCGAGGAAATGCTGGAACGCAGCCTGGGGCCTGGGCGCGTGCGCGCCGAAGCGTCTGTGGATATGGATTTTGATCGTGTCCAGATCACCGAGGAACGCTTCGATCCAGACAATCAAGTGGCGCGCAGCCAGCAAAGCGTGCAGGAAAGTTCCCGCGGGAGCGAAGGCGGGCCGACCACAGTTCAGAATAATCTGCCTGGCAATGAAAATGCACCTGGCAGCACGCAGGAAAATCGTCAGGAAGAAACCACCAATTTCGAGATTGGGCGCACGACGCGCAATACCACCCGTGATCAGCCGATTGTTCGGCGCATCAGCATTGGCGTGCTGGTGGATGGTGTCTGGGAAGCCCAGGCCAATGCGCCACCGCAATATCGTGAACGCTCGGCCGAGGAATTGGCCCGCATCGCAACACTGGTGCGCAGTTCGGTGGGCTTTGATGAGCGCCGGGGCGATAAGGTGGAGGTCGTAGCTATGCGTTTTGCCGAGCCGCCCTTGCCGATGGATAGTGGCGAACGCAGTTTCTTTGACATTGCCTTCACCTCCTCCACCGTGGCGCGTATCATTGAAAGCGTTCTTTTTGCCCTGGTTGCGCTGGTGGCGATCCTTCTTTTGGGGCGGCCTGCGGTGCGGCGCCTTGTAACGCTGGCAAAGCCTTCGCAAAGCGGCGCTTTGGCCGGTGCGGCCGGTTCTACTGCGCTCGCTGGTGCTGGCGGCGGTGGCGGTGGTGGCGGCTTGCCTGCGGTAGCCGGTGGCACAACCGCAGACCAGGATGGCATGGTGACCCTTTCTATGGTGCAGGGCCAAATGCGGGCTTCGTCGATCAATCGATTACAGGAATTGGTGGACAGTAACCCCGAGCAATCATTGAATGTCATCAGGCGATGGATCGCCCCGCCGGAGGAAGCGGCATGAGCGGCAAGATGAACGGCCCGCAAAAGGCCGCCACCTTCATGCTTGCGGTTGGTGAGGAGCATGCTTCCAAGCTTTTTGCCATGATGCATGAGGATGAGATCCGGGATATCTCTCAGGCCATGGCTAGCCTTGGCACCGTGCCCGCTACGGCGGTCGAGGATCTGGCACGGGAATTCACCGATTCCCTCGGCCAAACAGGCAATCTTGTTGGTACCTGGGAAACCACTGAGCGCATGTTGTTGCGGACCCTGCCAAGGGAACGCGTAGCACAGATTATGGAGGAAATTCGCGGTCCTGCCGGGCGTACCATGTGGGACAAGCTTGGCAATGTGAATGAAGCGGTGCTGGCGAATTACCTGAAGAATGAATATCCACAAACGGTGGCCGTGGTGCTGACCAAGGTGAAATCCGAACATGCGGCGCGGGTGCTTTCCATGTTGCCGGAAAGCTTCGCCATGGAAGTGGTTATGCGCATGCTGCGGATGGAAAGCGTGCAAAAGGAAGCGCTGGAAGGGGTAGAGAAAACCCTGAAGGCTGAATTTATGTCCAATCTGGCGCGCGCGCAGCGCCGCGACGCACATGAAATGATGGCGGAAATCTTCAACAACCTGGATCGCCAATCCGAAAGCCGCATCCTGGCAGCGCTGGAAGAACGCAACCGAGATGCCGCTGAGCGTATCCGCGCCCTGATGTTCACCTTCGATGACCTGGTGCGCCTGGATGGTCAGGGTGTGCAGATGCTTATCCGTAATGTGCCCAAGGAACAGCTGCTGCTGGCACTGAAGGGCGCCTCGGAAAATCTGCGCGATCTCTTCTTCAAGAACATGAGCGAACGTGCGGGAAAGATGTTCAAGGAAGACCTTGCCAATATAGGCCCGGTGCGGTTGCGTGAAGTGGATGAGGCGCAGGCCGCTGTGGTGGTGATGGCGAAAGATCTTGCGGCGCAAGGCCAGATCACGCTCCAGGAAGGGCGTGAGGATGAGATGGTGTATTGATGTCCAGCAGTTTTGTTCCTGTCTCGCGCATGGCGCTTGTGCGGGATTTCGCCCCCACGTCGCTGATCGAAGCTTTGGACGCGGCACGGGCGGAAGCGGCCCGCATGCCACCGCCGCCGCCAGAGCCCGATCCCATGGAAGAAACGCTCCGCGCCGTGGCCGCCGCGGCGCGGGAGGATGGTTTTGCCGCCGGCCGCGCTTCCATGACCCAGGAAGCGGCGCAACGCGCTTCGGAAAGCCTGACACACATCGCCAATAGTCTGGCCGCCAGCCGGCAAGCCTCAGCCGAAATCGCCGCTGAGGCGAGCAGGGGTGTCGCGCGCGTAGCCCTTGCCATGCTGGATGCGGCGCTACCCGGACTTGCCGCGCAGCAAAGCGCTGCCTTGGTTGCCGATTTCGCTGAAAGGCTGCGCCCGGCATTAGGCTTCCTGCCTGAGGCGCATTTGCATGTCGCGCCTAGCCTGATCGAAGATGTGCGCGCCTTGGTCGGCGATCTTGCCGTCACCTTGGTTCCCGACGCCGGTCTTACCCCGGGCGATGCCCGCGCTACCTGGCAGGGCGGTGGCGCCGAGTTTGATCTTGCGAGGCGACGCTCAACGATCGCCGAGGCGCTCTGTGCCGCCGGTCTTGATCTGCAACCCGAAATTCAAAGGGGATGATCTGGCGTTGGGCCTTCATCTGAAACAGGCTCACCTTCGGAAAGCCCAAAGCTTTAGGACAAAATGACATGAGTGGATCGGATAATTTCGAAGCCATAGCGCCGCCGGCGCAGGATCAGCGCACGCAAGGCCAAACCGGCACCATGCGCGATCTTGATGCGGTCTATGATATTCCGGTGCAGATCAGCGCCGTACTGGGCCGCGCCACCATGCAGGTCAGCCAATTGCTGAAACTCGGCCGTGGTGCGGTGGTAGAATTGGACCGTCGGCTGGGTGAAGCGGTTGACATCTACGTCAACAACCGCCTCGTGGCACGCGGCGAAGTGGTGATGGTGGATGATAATCGCCTAGGCATCACCATGACGGAAATCGTGAAGTCAGACCGCGGCGGGTGATATGGCGCGTGTTCTGATCATCGGGTCTTTGGAAGCCGAACTCGGCCAGGCGGCGCGCATTGCGGTCGCACGCGGGGCGCGCCTCACGGTCGCCGAAGGGGCAGCCGCCGGGCTTGCGAAGCTGCGGGCCGATGGTGCCGATCTGGTGCTTTGTGATGTGACGCATGATGTGGGCTGGCTGATTTCCTGCCTGGCGGAAGAACGCATCGCCTGCCCCGTGATCGCCTGTGGCCGACCCAATGATGCGGAAGCCGCGGTGCGCGCGATCCGCGCAGGCGCCAAGGAATTCCTGCCTTTGCCGCCGGATGCGGAATTGATCGCCGCCATGCTGCAAACCGTGGCGGGTGAGGCGGACAAGCCCGTGGTCAAGGACCCGTCCATGGTGGCGCTACTTGATCGCGCCACCCAGATCGCGCGCGCCGATGCATCGGTGCTGATCACGGGCGAAAGCGGTACAGGGAAGGAAGTGCTGGCGCGGCATATGCACGCCACATCACGCCGCGCCAATGGCCCCTTTGTCGCGCTGAATTGCGCCGCGCTGCCGGAAGCGCTGCTGGAAAGCGAATTATTCGGCCATGAGAAAGGCGCCTTTTCCGGCGCCGTCGCGGCGCGCAAGGGCAAGTTCGAACAGGCCAATGGCGGCACCCTTTTGCTCGATGAAATAGGCGAAATGGATCCCCGCCTTCAGGCCAAGATCCTGCGTGCCATCCAGGAACGCGAAATAGATCGCCTGGGCGGTGGCGCGCCAATTCGCGTTGATGTTCGCATTCTGGCGGCCACGCATCGTGACCTTCAGGCCGAAGTCGCCAAGGGGCGCTTTCGCGAAGACCTTTACTTCCGCCTGGCCGTGGTGCGGCTGCGTATTCCATCGCTCCGCGAAAGGCCGGCTGATATCCTGCCGCTCGCGCGCTATTTTGCCGAACGCTACGCCCAGGCCAATGGCCTGCCCTTTCGCCCGCTTTCGCCGGAAGCTGAGGGCATGCTGCTGCGCCATCCCTGGCCCGGCAACGTGCGCGAATTGGAAAATGCCATCCACCGAGCTGTGCTTTTGGCTGAAGGCAGCGCCATTGGCGCCGATGCGATTGAATTGATGACACCCAGCAGCGTTGCTGCCATGGCGGCCCCGATCACGGCTGCCATGCCGGAAGCTTCGCCGCCACCATTGGCGCCAGCACCACCTGCGGCCACGCCACCTGCACCGCGCAGCGCAGCGGCCTTGGTGGGGCGCCGGATGGAGGAGGTGGAGCGGGAACTGATCCTGGAAACCCTTTCCCATTGTCTTGGCAATCGCACGCGGGCGGCGGAAATGCTCGGCATTTCCATCCGTACCTTGCGCAACAAGCTGCATGAGTATCGCGCGGCAGGTGTGACGGTACCACCCATTCCTGGGCAGATGCCGGCCTCGGCCACAGTTGACTGAAGCGCGTGTCGGAAACGCTGGTTCCTTCCTGGTTAAAACGTGCCCAGCCCGGCAATGACGTGGCGCTGGCGCTTGGCGTCGCGCTGCTGCTTGTTGTTCTCATTGTCCCGCTGCCGGTGCTGCTGCTTGACCTTGGCTTGGCGGTTTCCATCACGCTATCGGTGCTGGTGCTGATGACGTCGCTGTTCTTGCAGCGACCGCTTGATTTCACTTCCTTCCCGACATTGCTGCTGCTGACAACGCTGCTCAGGCTGTCACTGAATGTGGCCACCACGCGCATCATCCTGACCCATGGGCATGAAGGGCCTGAATCCGCAGGCCATGTCATTTCCGCCTTTGGTGGCTTCCTGATGGGGGGCGATGTCGCGGTTGGGTTGATTGTCTTCTTCATTCTGCTGATCGTGAATTTCGTGGTCATCACCAAGGGCAGCGGCCGCATTGCCGAAGTTGCGGCGCGCTTCAGCTTGGATGCAATGCCGGGCAAGCAGATGGCGATTGATGCCGATCTTTCGGCCGGGTTGGTTGACGAAAATCAGGCGCGTGCCCGGCGCAAGGAATTGGAAGCGGAAACCGGCTTTTATGGTGCCATGGATGGTGCCGCGAAATTCGTGCGCGGCGATGCGATTGCGGGCCTTATTATCACCGCGATCAACCTGATTGGCGGGATCATCATTGGCATCCTGCGCCACGGCATGAGCTTTGGAGATGCTGTCACCAATTTTTCGATGCTGACCGTGGGCGATGGTCTGGTGACGCAAATCCCGGCGCTGTTGGTTTCGGTCGCCGCCGGTATCGTTGTCACCAAGGGCAGCACGGAAGGCACGGCGGATCAGGCGCTGGTCGAACAATTGGCCTCAAGCCCCAAACCACTGGCCATTGCTGCCGGCGCCTCGGCCATTATGGCGCTGATGCCCGGCATGCCCTTCCTTCCCTTTACGGCGCTGGCAGGTGCCGCCGGCTTTGCTGCCTGGCGCCTGATGCAAAAGGAACAGCAACGCGACATTGCCGCGCGCACGCCCCCCTTGCCGACGCCAGAAGCAGATTTGCCGATTGGCGAATCGCTCAAGATGGATTTGCTGCGGCTGGAATTGGGCTATGGGCTGCTGTCGCTTGCGGCCGGCGATGCGCCACGGCTCACGGAACAGATCAAGGGCCTTAGGCGTTCCATCGCGCAGGAGATGGGCTTCGTCCTGCCATCCGTGCGCATTCAGGATAATCTTGTGCTGCCTTCCGATACCTACAGCATCAAGGTCAAGGAAATCGAAGCGGGCAGGGGGCAATTGCGCCATCCCTTGCTGCTTGCGATTGATCCCTCCGGCGGAACGCCGGATATGCCGGGCGAACGCTGCACGGAACCTACCTTCGGCTTGCCCGCCTTATGGATAGATGAAAGCCGACGAGAGGAAGCGCTGGCGCGCGGCTGCACCGTGGTGGATTGTGCGGGCGTGGTCGCCACGCACATCACCGAAATTGTCCGCGAATACATGGCGGAGCTGCTTTCCTTCGCTGAAACGCAAAAATTGCTGGATGAATTGCCGGCGGAACAGAAGAAGCTGGTGTCTGATCTCGTGCCGCAGCCGATCGGTGTTGGTGGCATTCAGCGCATTCTGCAAAGCCTGCTCGCGGAACGGGTATCCATTCGTGATCTGCCGACGATCCTGGAAGGCATTCAGGAAGCCAATGCGGCCGGCGCGCGAACCGTTGCCTCCATCCTGGCCATTGTGCGCCAGCGGCTTGCGCGTCAGCTATCGGATGCGGCGCGCGGGCCTGAGGGTTATGTGCCGATGATCACGCTATCAGCCGATTGGGAAGTGGCCTTCACCGAAGCGTTGATCGGCCCTGCTGATGATCGCCAGCTTGCCATGGCGCCATCCAAGCTTTCGGATTTCATGCAGAAGCTGCGGGATGTTTTCGACAAGGCGAATGCCATGGGCGAACAGCCTGTGCTGGTCTGTTCGGGCGCCATTCGCGCGCATGTGCGCGCCATTGTGGAACGCTTCCGCCCCTCAACCCCGGTGCTCGCGCATACCGAAATTCATCCGCGTGCGCGCATCCGCACGGTAGGGTCGCTGTAAATGCGGCGGCCCCCACCCCAGCCACGCGCCGCAGCGAAAGGTCGCTGAAGGATGCGGCTTAAGCTATTTCACGGTGCCAATATGGCCGAAGCCATGGCGCAGGTGCGTGCTGAACTCGGCGCGGAAGCCATCATTCTGGAACAGCGCCGCACCCGCCATGGCGTGGAAATCACCGCAGCGCTGGAACCGGATGAGCCATTGCTGATCCAGCCCATCACGAACGCTGCATCCTTTGCGCCGCCTGGGCCACTGGATTTTCACAATATCCCCTCAAGCCTTGCCCAGGCTTTGACAAAAGCCCCCTTGCCGCAAAGCCTGGCTGAGGTTTTTGCTTTCACCGCGCTGCCAGAGGGGCGGGAACGCCCCTTGCTCCTCGCGGGTCCGTCTGGTGCGGGCAAAACCCTGACCACTGCGAAGCTAACCACACGCATGGTGCTGGCCGATGCGCCGCCACTGGTCATCACCACAGATGGCCAGCGCGCCGGCGCGGTTGAACAGCTTGCCGCTTTCACCCGTGTCTTGGGTGTGACGCTGGCGGTGGCGCCAACACCTGCCATGCTTGCCAAGGCGCTGGCGCATCGCAGCCCTGGCCAGCCCGTGCTGATTGATACCGCCGGCTGCGACCCCTTCAACGAAGATCAGGTGCGGCAGTTGCGCCAATTGGTGATGCAGGCCGGGGCGGATATGGTGGTCGTGCTGCCAGCGGGACTTGACCCGGCAGAAGCGGCCGATTTAGCGCGCGCTTTCGCGGCCCTTGGCGCGCAGCATTTGCTGCCGACTAGGCTGGATGCTGCAAGACGCCTGGGCAGTGTTTTGATGGCGGCCAAAGCAGGACCGCTTTCCTTGACGGAAGCGGGCATCGGCCCTGAAGTTGCCAATGGGCTCGAAACTCTCACACCAGAAGGGTTGGCATTACGCTTGCTTAACTCTGCACAAAACTCTGCACAAAGCGGGGCCGTTGGGTCCGTTAAGGAAACTCTTTGATGTCGCAGGGCAGCTTTGCGTCCCAAACAGGTCGAATGATCGTGGTTGCTTCCGGCAAAGGGGGCGTCGGCAAGACATTTTTTTCCATCAGCCTTGCCCAGGCACTGGCGCGCCGCGGCCGGCGCGTTCTGTTGGCGGATGCTGATCTCGGTCTGGCGAATATTGATGTACAGCTTGGCATTCAGCCGGAGCGCGATCTTTCCGCCGTGCTTTCTGGCAAAATGACGCCCATGGAGGCAGCCACGCCCATCCCGGATGCCGGGTTTGATGTGCTGGCGGGGCGTTCCGGTTCGGGCGCCTTGGCCTCACTCAGCCCGGCCGCGTTGGATGCCTTCTTGGCGGCGCTCGGTTACGCCAGGCAGCATTGGCAGGATGTGGTGGTTGATCTGGGCGCTGGGCTTGATATGGCGCAACGGCGCACCGCGGCGGCGGCGGATTTGCTGCTGGTGGTGGCGACTGAAGAACCGACCAGCCTGACCGATGCCTATGCGGTTTTGAAACTGCACGGCATGGACAATCCCAAAGGGGTTTCGCGGATTGTGGTGAATATGGCCGATGACCGCACCAGCGGGCAGCGCACCTATGAAGCGCTGCGCCGCGCGGCTGGTGCCTTTCTCAAGCGCGAAATTCCCTTGGCGGGCATTGTGCGGCGCGACCTCAAGGTACGGGACGCCATCCGCCATCAGGTAACCCTGCTGACGCGCCATCCCAGTGCTGCGGCGGCTTCGGATATTGAAGCCATCGCGCAGTCCTTGGGGTAGATAAGGAAGCGGGAAAACTCAGCGGCGCGTGAGCGCACCGGCGATCTGCGACAGCATTTCTGAAATACGGAAAGGCTTTTGCAGAAAAAGGAAATTCTCGGATACGACCTCACCGCTCAGCGTACCCTCCGCATAGCCTGACATCAAGACAATGGGCAGTTCGGGCTGTGTTTCCCGCAGGCGGCGCGCCAGTGTCAGTCCATCTATACTGCCGGGCATGGCGATATCTGAAATGACCAGATCAGGCTTCAGGCCGGCGGCAATGGCACCAAGTGCGGCCTCCCCATCTTCTACCGCCGTCACCTCATAACCCGCAGTTGCCAGTGCACGGGTCAGCAGCCGATGCAGCGGCGCCTCATCTTCCACCAGCAAAAGCCGCCGCCCGGCACCAATGGCATGAAGGCCAGGCGTATGCGCCACAGCATTATCCGGCTCCGCCGCCACACGCGGAAACCACAGCCGAAAACTGCTGCCCTCACCAGGGCGGGAGCGTACCGATACATGGCCACCCGATTGCCTGAGAATGCCAAGCACGGTCGAAAGCCCAAGCCCTGTGCCGCCGCCATCCCGCTTGGTGGTGTAGAAGGGCTCGAAGATGCGAGAGATCAGGTCGGGCTCCATCCCCGCACCTTCATCCTGCACTTCCAAGATGGCCCAAGGACCAGGGGCGATGGTGCCGCCCTGTGCCGGTTCCGGCCCTTCAAGGTCGCGGCTTAGGACGGAGATATGCAGCTTGCCGCCTTGTGGCATGGCATCACGCGCATTCACCGCCAGGTTCATCAGCGCCTGGTCAATATGGCTTGGGTCCACGCGCGCGCAGGGGCCTGGGCGTTCAAGATCAAGCGTGATCGGAATGCGCCGACCCAATAGCCGTGCGAGCAGCGGCGCCATGCCATCCACCGCGCGATCCAGGGCAACCACGCGCGGTTGCACGGCTTGCCGACTGGCAAAGGCCAAAAGCTGGCGCACCAGCCGCGCGCCGCGCCCGGCACTATCCAAAATCTGGCGCAAATCCTCAGCTGTTGCGCCATCCTGCCCTCGTGCCAGGGCGGTTTCCGCCGCCGCACCCACGGCGGCCAGCAGATTGTTGAAATCATGCGCAACGCCGCCGGCAAGCCGGCCAACCGCTTCCAGCCGCGCCGCTTCTTCCAGCTGCGCTTGGCGCCGCCGCCGCGCCGTGATGTCCAATACGCGGAGCAAGGCGCCTTGCTCACCGCGTAAGGGGCGGCAATGCACCTCCACCGCCGCATCCGGTGCTTGATCAGGTGCGGCAAGCTGCGCCTCAATCGCCGGCGGCGCTGGCGGACCCGCCAGGGCGACAGCAATGATCTGGCGCACCGCATCCTGGCTGGCTTGAGCAAACAAGGCGGCGGGGTCGCGCCCAGGTCCCGGTGCCGGGCCATTGGCGCAAAGCCTTTCGAGCACGGTGCTCGCTGCCCGGATGCGCCCTTCCGAATCCAAGACGGCAAGCCCGGCTTCTTCTTCGGATTCGAAAAGCCTTCGGAATGAATCCGCAGCCGCTTCGCCGCGCCCGCTCACGCTGCCGCCCCAGCGCGGCCGCGCAGGCGCCAAACATACGCGATGATTTCCGCCACTGCTTGATAATGTTCGGCCGGGATTTCGGTATCCAATTCCAGCTTGAATAGCGCCCGCGCCAAGGGCGGGTTGGAAACCAGCGGCACATTTGATTCTTCAGCCAAGGCGCGGATGCGTGCCGCGACCGCTTCCATTCCCTTCGCCACCACTTTTGGCGCAGCCTGCGAATTCTCATCATAGGCCAGCGCCACGGCATAATGGGTTGGGTTGGTGATCACCACCGCCGCCTTGGGTACCGCCGCCATCATGCGCCGCCGCGCCCGCGCCATGCGCAAATTGCGGATGCGCCCCTTAATCATCGGGTCGCCTTCGCTTTCCTTCACTTCCTCACGCAATTCCTGGCGGGTCATACGCAGACGGTGCAAATGGCGAAAGCGCACCACCAGATAATCCAGCACCGCGATACCGGCAAAAGCGACTAATGCCGCAATGAATAGATCGAGCGAAGCGCGCATGATCAGGCGCAGCAGATCACCAGGCCCGAGCGAAAGTGCTGCGCGCAATTCACGCGGATCACCAAGCGCCCACCAAAGTGCCGCGCAAACCACCGCAAGCTTGATGAGCGTGCGCAGGAATTCGATGCCGCCATCCGGGCCCACCAAGCGCTTGATGCCAGAAGCGGGGCTGAGGCGGGAGAATTGCGGCTTCAGCCCCTTGGCCGAAACCAATCCGCGGCTTTGCAGCATAGTGCCGGCGATGGCGCCGATCATGCCCAAGGCCATGACCGGGAGGACGGCAAGCAGCCCAAGGCGCATCATTTCTGTCGCCACCAGGCCGACCTGCAATTGATGTCCGTTTTCCAGCACGCCACGCATGCCGCGCATCAATTCATGCCCAAGCGGCGGCAGGCCAAACACCATCCCGATCAGCGCGGCGCCAAGTGCGAGGAAGCTTACCACCTCCCGCGACATGACGATTTGGCCTTCCTCCCGCGCTTTTTCGATGCGCCTTGGCGTTGCTTCTTCTGTTTTGTCCTGGCCGCCTTCCGCGTCGCCACCTGCGCCTGCCATGGCTCAACGCACTCCAGGTAGGGCGAGGAAACTCTCGCGCGCGACACTCGTGTAAAGTCCAAGCATGGCTGGCAATAACAGCCCAAGCAGCACAAGGCCAAGCACGATTTGCCCCGGCACCACCAGGAAGTAGATCTGCACCTGCGGCGCAATGCGGGCGAGCAAGCCGAAGGCAACATTCAGTACGACGGAAAGCAGCAGAAACGGCGCCATAAGCTGGAGTGCCAGGAAAAAGCTTTGCCCCACCGCCGCTGCCATGGCCTCAGCCCCCGCACCTGCGAGAAAGCCCTCGCCCACCGGCAGCACCGCATAGCTTTCGGCCAAAGCGCGCAGCGGCAATGCATAGAGCCCGCTGCTCAGCAGCAACACGACGGAGATCAGACCAAAAAAGCGTCCGGTCACGGCATTCTGGCCGCCCATGGCGGGGTCCGGCACCAGCATTTGCGAAAGACCAAGCAACAGCGCGAAAAGCTGGCCCGCCATGGTCATGGCCAGAGTGACAAGCCGCGCGAGCGCGCCGTACCAAATGCCGGTCACGATTTCCATCAGGATCAGCCGAAGCATTTCGCCCACGGCATCAGGTGCAACCTGCAGGGCGGGCGACAAGACGGGGTAGAGCACCATGACGAGCGCGAGGCCCAGCCCAAGCCGATAATTGCTGGGTACTTCCTGCTCACCAAGCCCCGGCATCAGCATCACCACCGCCCCAATCCGCGCCAGCAGCAGCACAGCGCGAAACACCATATCAGGGAGTGCCGCGAGCCATTCCGCTTCGGTCATCTTGGGGCATTTCCAAGATAGGGGGCATTATTTGGTGGCTCTCGCCATGCGACCCAACCAAGGATAAGCCTATGTCTGGTGAACGAATGCGACCGGGACATGTTCTAGGGCCTCGACCCGACCTGGATGATCATATCGAATAGACCTTGCGCATAGCCGCGCATAACGCCCGAGAAGAACGGGGTCAGCAGAATCAACGCTATGGCCAGCGCGGCCAGTTTCGGCAGAAAGGAAAGGCTTGCCTCATTCACCTGTGTCAGCGCCTGAAACACGGCGACCACAAGCCCAACCACCAGCAGCAGGACCAGCAGCGGCCCACCGATTTGCAGACTGACCCAAAGCGCTTCCCGGCTTGCCTCAGCGATGCCGCCCATCGCCCTGCCTTTCACTGCACATACGCAACGCCCAATGAGGCGTCAGATCGGCATGCGCATCACTTCCTGATAGGCCGCCACGACACGATCACGCACCGCGACCGCGGTTTGTAAGGTAAGCTCAGCGCGGCCGACCGCAACAACAAGGTCGGTCACGCTGCCCTCTCCCATCAAGCCGCGCGCCGAAGCGGCTTCGGCTTCACGGCTGGTCGAGACTGCATTCTGGACGGCACGCGACAGGGCCTCACCAAAGCTCGCGGTCTCCCCCCCGCCAGTGGCGGCGGCAGCGGCAGAAGGTGCCGACATATTGGCGCGATAAGCGGCGGCAGCGCCGCCGGGGGTAAGCGGAAGGGGCATTAGCGCAGCGCCTCAATAGTGCGGGTCAACATGCCGCGGCTTACTTCCAGCACTGAAAGATTGGCCGTGTAGCTGCGTTGCGCTTCGCGCATATCCATCACTTCCATACTTGAATTCACATTCGGGGTCTTCACATACCCTTGCGCATTGGCGGCCGGATGGGTCGGGTCGTGCCGTGTCGGGAATTCACCCTTGGAGGTACCAACCCGCGAGACCCTGATGGTATTGGCACCCAAGGCGCGGTCAAAGCGATTGGCGAAGGTCACGGTCTTGCGGCGGAAGGGATCCCCGCCAGCCACTTCGGAAGTCGTGTCGCGATTGGCCAGGTTTTCCGCCACCACCCGCAGCCGGGCGGTCTGCACATCCATCCCCGCCGCTGCGATGCGGATTGCGCGATCAATTTCCATGGCTCAGCGCCCTTCTTAACCTTGATTCCGCCCAAGGGCGGTCATGAACATTGTCATGTAACGCCGGCGCACCGAAAGCGCGGTGGCATGAGCCGTGTCGGTATCGGCCACGCGTAGGGCTTCCCGTTCAAGCGAAACCGCATTGCCGCTCATGTCACGATTGGCGGAAGCGCGTTCCTTGATTGTCCGACCATCTTGATGGCGCGACGCCTGCAAATGATTGGCATTGGTGGTGACCAATTGTCGTTCAGTTAGCTTGCCGGACAAAACCTTGGCAAAAGGCTGCATGTCGGAAGGCCGGTAATTGGGCGTATCCGCATTGGCGATATTCTGCGCCAGTACGCGCTGGCGCGCTTCCGCCCAGCGCAGCCGCTGTTCGGAAAGGGCGATCGGTCCGGTCTTGGTCGGGTCCATAATTCCGTTCTTGCACGTTACGGGCCAAAATGCGTTAAAACCCGACTCGTTACAATATTTTGTAATGATTTTTTTGCACCGAACCTGTTGGATAGCCCAGTGAACACGGAATTCGAGGATGATGCGGGCGCGGAGGCCAGCCGCCATGGCATGGTGGTACTTGCCGCCATCAAGGCCATGGGGGAAAGCCTGACCCAGGCAGAGGCAAGTCTTGCCGAGGGTTATGCGCTTGACCTTGCCGGGCTTGGTGGAGAAATGGCCCGGCTCTGCGCCGCGGCCCAAGCTGCGCCCCCGGCCATGGCCCCGGCACTGCGGCGCAATCTGGAAGCCTTGCTCGCGCAGGTGGAGAGGTTGCAAGCAGCCCTGCCACGGCCAAACAATTTAGCGGAGCGGCCATGACCCTTAGTCTTGCCAATTGGCTCACCGCCGGCATAGCGCTGCTTTTCGTGCTGGGGCTGATATTGTTGCTGGCGCGGTTGCTGCGCGCCACGGGTCTTGCCCCGCAGACCGGCGGACAACGCCTTAAATTGCAGGAGGTACTGGCGCTGGATGGGCGCCGGCGCCTTATGATCCTGCGCTGTGATGGGCGGGAAGTACTTTTATTGACCGGCGGGCCACAGGATCTATGCCTGGGCTGGCTGCCGCCCAAGAACGAGGAAACGCCCCCGCCATGATCCGCAAAACAGTTTTTTGGGTCCTTGCGATCCTGGCACTGCCCGCGGGTGTGGCTTTGGCCCAAAGCGTTTCGATTGACCTTGGCCAGACCGGCCAGCCCGGGGCCACAGCGCGGCTGGTGCAACTCACCGCTTTGATCGGGCTGCTCTCACTGGCACCTTCCCTGCTGGTGATGGCAACCGCCTTTGCGCGCATTGTGATTGTGCTGTCATTGCTGCGGAGCGCCATAGGCGCGCCAGGCATTCCGCCCAACCCAGTGCTGATTGGGCTTGCGCTGTTCCTGACCTTCTTCGTCATGCAGCCGGTTTTTGAGGCTTCCTGGACCCAGGGCATTGTACCGATGACAGAAGGCCGACTTTCCGAATTGGCCGGGCTGGAAGCGGCGGCGCAGCCCTTCCGCCTGTTTATGGTGGCCAATATCCGCGAAGATGATTTGGCGCTTTTCCTGGATCTGGGCGGTATTCAGGCCGTCACAGACCCGGCGCAAACACCCTGGCGCGCCTTGATTCCGGCCTTCATTGTGGGCGAATTGAAGCGCGCCTTTGAAAT
This sequence comes from Asaia bogorensis, assembly GCA_945873675.1. Classification (GTDB taxonomy): domain Bacteria; phylum Pseudomonadota; class Alphaproteobacteria; order Acetobacterales; family Acetobacteraceae; genus Neoroseomonas; species Neoroseomonas bogorensis_C. Next base: position 21,664 of record CAMCEP010000001.1, on the reverse strand, counting down.
CGGCTTCCTACTTTTTCTGCCCTTCCTGATCATTGATATGGTGATCGCAAGCTTGTTGATGTCGCTTGGCATGATGATGCTGCCGCCATCCGTGGTGGCGCTGCCGTTCAAGCTGATCTTTTTCGTACTGGTGGATGGCTGGCGCTTGGTTTCCGGCAGCCTGGTGCAGGGCTTCAACTTGAGTTGAAGCGCTTTCTTTTGGGGGTGCGGATCGGTGCCGATCCGCACCGCGCCTTCGGGCTCTCGCCCGCCTTTAGCGGGCGAGAGCGAGCGAAATTCCAGATCAGTAAAGCGCCGTTTCAGGCGCCCGGCAGGTTTTCCGCAATATAGGGCGGCAGATTGAAGGCGCCGGTGTGGATTTCCGGCGTCCAATAGCGTGTGATGCCCAAAATGCCTGATGCTTCCGCCCGGCGGCGAACTTCATCAGTGGCAACCGCGCGGCAAGACGCATCCTTCGCCGCCCAACCAAGTGTCATGAAACCCCCGACATAAGTCGGTACCGCGGCAACATAGGCCCAGTTGTCGGGGAAGGATTTCGCCCGGCGGCGAGAGGTTTCGTGCAATTCATCGGCCTGCATGAAGGGCACGCCGCATTGATTGACGATCAGGCCACGCGGGGAGAGGATGCGGGCCGCATTGGCGTAGAATTCATCGGTGAAAAGTACCTCACCAACGCCGATCGGGTCCGTGCTGTCCACGATGATGACATCAAAGCTTTCCGCGGGCGCGACACGCACATAATCAATGCCATCGCCGATGATCACCTCGGCACGCGGGTCGCCCCACGCATTGCCGCCAATGCTTGGCAGGAATTCCTTGGAAAGCCGCACCACTTCGCCATCAATTTCCACCATCACGGCTTTTTCGACGCCGCGATGCTGAAGCACGCGTTTCAGAACGCCGCCATCGCCCGCGCCAATGATCAGCACGCGCTTGGCCGCGCCATGGGCCAGAATGGGCACATGGGTGATCATTTCCTGATACACGAATTCATCGCCTTCGGTGATCTGCACCACGCCATCCAGCAGCATCACCCGGCCATGGGTTTCGCTTTCAAAGACAACAATGTCCTGAAATTCGGACTGTACCCGCGCCAATTCACGCTTCACGCGGAAGCGTTGGCCCCAGGCGGCGTAGAGGGTTTCATTGATCCAGCTATCGGTCGCCATGGCGGCATCCCTTTATAAGAAAGGCCGGGTGCTGCCACCCGGCCCCATCCAAACGATAACGAATAGGGCTCAGCCGATCAGGCCGCGCTTATGTTCGGCAAGCTGCACGCGTTCCGGCAGGAAGCCACGCTTGAGCGCCGGGATCGCCTTATAGGGATCGCATTCGCCGCAGACGAAAATATCAAGCGCGGCGTAATCGCGTTCCGGCCAAGTGTGGATGGACACATGGCTTTCCGCCAGCACCAGCACGCCGGATACCCCGCCATTGGGCGAGAAATGATGGAAATGCCCATGCAGGATCGTCGCCCCAGTGGCGAGCGCGCCTTCACGCAGCACCGCATCAATGTGGTTCGGGTCGTCCAGATTGGTCGCCCCCCACAAATCCACGATCAGATGCGTCCCGGCGTAGCGCACACCGTTACGATGAACGAAATAATCCTTCTCGGCATGCGCCGAGACGTCTTCGTCGGTATTCCGGGTGTCGCTCGGCAAATCCGAGACCATCCCCGGTTGGACGAGAGCTTCCATAGCAGGGCTCCTTCCAGCCAGCAGATGACCAGGGTGATCAGGGAATTCTGATCGGGGGTCAACAATTGCGGCATATGGGGCAAGCGGGGCGTGGACGCAAGGGAAATCTGCAGGGGTGCCTAAGAATTTTCCTGCCAGTTCCCGCAAGGGCCAAAATCTTTATCGCCTCGGCGGTGTGGGCGTGTTCAGCCCGCCCAATCTCTCAGGCAGCAGGCGCAATTGGCTGATTTCGCGTTGCAGCCGTGGCAAATCCTGCACCCCGCGCAATGATTCGCCGGTCAGCAGCGTGAAGGCTTCCGCCAGCGGCCCGCCCTGCATCCGCGCGCCATAGGTTTCGCGAAGCTGCGCCAGTGCGGCGGTATCATTGGCCATGGCGGCATAAGCCGCTGTCCGTGCCAAATCACGCCGAATTGAGGGGTCAAGCGGCTCAGGCGCTGGGGGTATCTTGGCGCGGATATGCTGGAGCATGGCAGAAGTAGCCCCCGACCAGTCTTGTGCCTCGGCGCGAATTTCTGCCAGCGCTTCTGCCCCGTCATGACCAAGTTCGGACAGCACCCCTTCCGCGGCGCGGCGATTTCCCGTGCGTGCCAAAGCGCGACCACGAAGAATGGCGCGCTCCGTCTCCTGCCCCTGCCCCTCGGCCGCGGCATCCAGAGCGGCCAGCGCCCCCGGCGCATCACCCTCTGCCAAACGAAGGGCGGCAAGCTTGGTGCTGACGGGTTTACGGGCGGTTGGATCGGTCAACCGTGCCAAGGCGTCACGCAGCACGGCCGAGGCACGATCAACCAGATCAAGCGCTGCCAGGCGTTCCGCAAGTGTGATAACGGAACGTATGCCCGCCTCATCCTCAGGCAGGAATTCCGGATGGGCATCATAGAAGCTGGCGGCATTGAGCGGCGGGGCGCTTTGCAGCGCGACCGCAAAGGCAGCGCGTAAATGCTGGCGCAGGTCAGCTTCACGCTCGGGGAAGAAGCGCTGGGTTTCCTGGAGCAATTCAAAGGCAGCACGACCATTGCCGGCTTCACGATGCAATTCGGCAAGGCGAATGCGCGCACTTATCTCCTCATTATCGCCCCTCCAGGCGAAAAGCGCGGCGTCCAGCTCGGTAATCGCGCCTGCGACATCAAGCTGACCCATGGCAAGACGTAGTTCCACGCTACGCCGGATTGCCCGGGCACGGCGGAGCCGATCACGGCCTTGGATGGCCCGGCGATAAGCCGCCAGCGCATCCTCGATCCTGCCATCAGCCTCGGCCACCATGCCTCTGGCTAGATCGAGGCTTGCATCACCCGGATCGGTTTCCCCAAGACGGTTCGCGGCGGTGATTTCGCCGGCCGCTGCAAGGCTTTCCATGGCTATCGGGGTTAGGCGCTGGGCGAGTGGCCTGGGATAGGAAATCAATAGCGGAAGGCTGGCTGCGATGGCGGGTCCTGCCGTGGCGTGATCCCCCCTGGCCGCGGCCAAAAAGCCCCGCCAAAGCGTAGTTTCATCGGTCGAGGGCATTTGCGGGTTTTCAAGTTGCCGTGCCTCGGCCTCTCGGCCCGCTACCAGGGCGGCGGCAGCCTGCACCATCACAAGCCTGGCATCGGCGCCGGCGCGTGGGTCTTCTTGCAGGGCAAGGGCCGCCATGGCCTGGGCTTCCTGCGGCATACCAAGCGCAAGCAACGTCTCCGCTGCATGGCGCCGTGCCTCTGAACGGCCAAGCGGCCCGGCAGCGGCGATATTGGCCGAGGCAGTCCGCAGCCTTTCCTGGAGCGTGGCGGCTGTGGCGGAAGGCAGATCCATGATGCGGCTAAGCGTGGCAGCTTCCGCCAGCGGTTCGCGGCCCGCATCAACACCAAGCCTGAGAGAATCCATCCCTGAAGCCTGCAAAATGAACCGATCATTCAGGGCGCGCAGTTGGATATTGTCGCCCCTGGGCAGGGCCGCGATACCCAGCATGGCGGGTAGCAGCTGAAACTCTGGTTGGCGTCGGCCAATGGCGACCGCCTGCCCAGCCTCTCGTAACGTGCCAACCAAAACTGGGCTGCCGGTTTCGGGGTCAAGCACGGTCACGCTGCGGCCGGGGCGCGCTACGCGCAGCACCAGCCGGGTTGGTGGCCCTGGATCCAATTCTGGGGTGATGGCGTTCAGGCTGCGATTCGCTTCAACCGAATCACGGAAGGCTTCCAAAACCCAGGCATTTCCCTCACGCCGGGGGCGCAGCGTACCAGGCTGGGCAAGGCGCATTTGCAGGATGGTGGCATCACCGGTCTGGCGCGCTTCCATGCCACGGAAAATGGCGCTGCCCTGTAATTGCGTGAGATCAAGTGTCTCCGCCCGGTCAAAGACGGCGATCACCCAATCGCCATGGCGGAATACAGCAGCGGAAGCGTTTATCCCAAGGTCAAGGGAAATGGCCCGGCCTTCCGCCAGCAGGCCCACCGGCGTGGTGCGGCGGGGCGGCACCACCACCATGGGGCGTCCCGACTGGGCAGGCTGCCCTTGTGGGGGAACAGCCGGTGGCGCAGGCGGCGGCGTTGGCACTGAAGCGGGTATCGCTGGGGTTGGGGCCTGGGCAGCCGGCGTCGTTGATGGCGTAGTTGGGTCCGACCCGGGACGCGAAACATCCGCCGCGGAAGGTGCCGGGGCGGATGCGGTGGTAGCCTGGCTTGTCGGGGGCGCGGCTTCGCGCGGTGGCGGCGCCGTGGGCGGCGGGCGCCCAGCGGGCGCGGCGGGTGGCGCCGCAGCACGCGGCGGCGCTGCAGCGGGGCCTGGCCCCGTGTTACCGGTTGCTGGCGGGGCGGCATTAGCCTCTGCCCCATCCAAAACATCAATGACCACGCGATTGCCAAGCCGATAATGGCGAAAACGCGTACCCGGTGGGGCCTGCAAGGCGATACCGCCATCAATGGCCGAGAGGCTTTCGACATTCTTGGGCAGCCGAAGCGCGCCGGAAAGGTCAAACCGCGCTGGCGTATCGAAACGCAAAATCAGCCTATTGCCTGCTTCTTCTGCCCGATAGACCACCGCTTCTGGCCAATCCATCACCACTCGGCCATAGGTCGGGTGGCTGCCCACCCGAAAGCCGACTGCGGGCCCCTGCTGTCCAAAAGCCGGAACGCCCAAGGCGATCCAGAATAGCAACAGGAAGCCCGCAAGTCGCATCAATCGAAGCTCGCCAAAAGCCGGTCAATCTCGCTTTGCGAGACGCCGGAACCTGGAAGCTGTGGGCCATTGGCAAGTTTTTCGCCTTCGGTACGCTTTTCGTCGCCTGGCTTGGCGGCAACCACAGCCGCAGGCGCGGCTTCAGCAGTGGCCATGCCACTGGCAGCAGAAACAACCGCCGAAATCCGGGCTTCAATTGCCTTAAGAGCTGTCACAACCTTGCCGATCCGCTGTCCGGTGATGTCCTGAAAGGAGCAGGCTTCGTATATCCGAGTGACAGCGCCTTGCAACTTATCGGCCGCTTCCCCCGAAAGCTCGGATTGCATCTGCTCAAGCGTTTCGCAGCAATCCAGGATTTCATTGGTGGCATGCGCCGTATGGTCAACAATGGCATCAAGCTCATCAGTGGCTGACGGGATATGCGCATCGCGGATATCCTCAACCTTAAGGGCGGCGATTTCCGCCTTGGCCCGGGCGATGGTGCGCCCAAGCCCTTCAAGTTCAGCCAGAAGGGCGGATTCCTTTGAAGTCAGATCGCCCGCCATGGTTGTCAGCACAGCGCGCACCGTTGCCTCAATCCGGTCGCCTTCCGGCCCTTGGGGGGTTCCGTCAGGCATGGACCAGCACCTTTTCGATTTTTTCCCGCAGCGTTTCAGCGTTGAAGGGCTTCACGATATAATTGGACACGCCAGCCTGCTTGGCGGCCACCACATTTTCGGTCTTGCTTTCGGCGGTGATCATGATGAAAGGCATGTTCTTCAGACGCTGATCAGCCCGCACTTCCTTGAGCAGGTCAAGCCCGGTCATGGGCGCCATGTTCCAATCGCTGATCACGAGCCCAAAATTGCCCGCGCGCAGCTTGGCCAAGGCTTCCTGCCCATCCACAGCTTCATCAACATTGTTGAATTCAAGCTGCTTCAGAAGGTTGCGGATGATGCGCAGCATCGTCCGATAGTCGTCCACAATCAGGACATTGATGTTCTTATCCATGGTTCTCCACCGTTTGCCGACCGGATCATTCGGCCTACTCGCTTCCCGGCCGATTGGCCCGGTGTCTCGCCAATTCGGCGGTGAGAACCCGGGCTTTTTCTGGCCGCATCGCACCGATCACCGGTGCCATTTTCCGTTCGCCCATGCGATCCAGTATCTGGATCAGCACAGGCAATTCCAATTCCTCGAAAATCGCGGCCGCTTCTCGCGGGCGCATGTTTTCGTAGGTACGTACCAAGCCGCGCCAGCCCGCTTCCTCGCGCTCATTGCGGGTGCGTTCCATGCCTTCGATGCGCTGCTGAAGCTGCGTGAGTTCTTCGATGCGCTGGCCCAGGCGGCGTTCGGCCGCTGTCAGGACCAATTCGCGCGACGCGATAGTTTGTTCCCGCGCTTCCAACTCTGCCCGCCGGGCGCGGAGCTGTTCCAGCAGCGCGCGCTCGGCTTGTGAAATCGGGTTCGGGGCATCGGCGAGCGCACCCTCAGGCCGCGCGCCAAGGCGTTGGAAGCCACCCGCCGGGCGCTGCGGTTCGGGTGCTACCGATAGCGGGGGGGCAATTTCTGCCGCACGCGCCGGTGCAAATGAAGGCGCAGGGGCCGGTTCGCCACGCAAGAGCGGACGAATAATATTTTCTGACTTTACAAGGAATAAGCCACCCATTGCGATAATCGCCAAGGGCAAAAGGCGCGGTTTGAACATCAGCGAGCCCCCTTTCCGGTACCGATGGAAAGGGCACGCAGCAAATCGCGTTCCGCTTGACTACGCAGCGGGCCAGCATCGCTTGGGGGCTCCCGCGCAGGCCGTGTCGCCGCTGGGGCCGGTGTTTCATGGCCCGCCATGGGCCGGCCAGCCCGCACCAGGGTTTCCAGCCGGTCCGCAAGCGTCTCGGCCCGTTCGATCAGGAAGCGCAGATCATCCCGCAGTGGTTCCGCCGTTGTCACGCGTTCCTGCACTTGCCGCCCGGCCAATTCGGCAGTCGCGCGCAGGCGCATGATGGCCGATTCCGCCGCCGCCGCTGCCTCTGACAGGCCCTGCGCGCTGATTTCCATGGCTGAGCGGTCCTTGCGGATTTCGCGCAAGGCCCGCTCAAGCCGGATGGCGAAGGGGATAGCCGCACCCAAAAGCACCAGCACGGTCACTTGCAGGGCCCATTCAAGCCAAGAGAAGGACATCATGATGAGGCCCCCTTGCGACGTTCAACTTCGCGTTCGATCCGCACAGCCAGACGCTGGCCCTTTCGGCCCATCTCTCCTTCAAAAAGCGGCACATCGCCGCAGCGTAGCCTGACCGGCGCCCCCGGCGGCACGTCAAGCGCAATCTGGTCCCCGACCTTGAGGTTGAGCACCGAAGAAAGCGGCATCATCTGCTCATCCAACACCACATCCAGGCCGATATCCGTATGGCGCAATTCTTCGGCCAAATGGGTTTCCCAAATACTGTCGCGACCAAATTTCTCACCCATGAATTGCTGCAGCAGCAATTCGCGCACGGGTTCCAGGGTTGCGTAGGGCAGCAGAATTTCTAGCTTCCCGCCGCGATCTTCCATATCCACGCGCAAGCGCACCAGCACGCAGGCATTGGATGGCCGGCTGATCACGGCAAAGCGCGGGTTCACCTCAAGCCGTTCGAACCGGAAATTAACCGGGCAGAGCGGTTCAAAAGCCGCCGTCAAATCATCCAGCACCACGCCGACCAGTCGTTCAACCAGGGTGCGTTCAATGGTGGTGTAAGGCCGGCCTTCAATGCGCATCGCCGCTGTGCCGCGCCGCCCACCGAGCAACACATCCACCACCGAATAGATCAGTGCTGAATCCACCACCGCCAGGCCATAATTATCCCATTCATCGGCGCGCGTGACGCCAAGCATCGCCGGCAGCGGGACCGAATTCAGGTAATCCCCGAAACGGAGCGAGACGATGCCGTCAATGGAGACATCCACATTGTCTGAAGTAAAGTTACGCAAAGTGGTGGACATCAGCCTGACCAGCCGGTCAAACACAATCTCCAGCATTGGCAGGCGTTCATAGGAAATAAGGCCAGAGGAAATGATCCGCTGGATACCGCTTTCCTCAGCATCTCGTGCGGGGCCGGCACCAAAACCCAAAAGACTGTCAATTTCCGCCTGATTAAGGACGCGTGCCGCATCGGCGGCAACCGCCGGCGCTGCCTCTGCTTCTGTGGTTGCTTCCTCCTCAAGCGCGGCCCCCCAGGCCGCGGCGAGGTCTTCTTCTTCGCCCGTACCGCTCATTGGACCAAAATCTCCAGGAACAGCACGTCATTGACGCGGATTTGTTGTGTTTCACCGCGGCCAGATTGGGCCACCGCGATATTGGCGCGGGCAACCAATTCTTCCCGCAGGCGCTGGGTCCCGGCTGAACCGCGCAATTCTTCGGGCCTTACTTCCCTTAAGTAGGTCTGGAACAGATCCAGTAACCGCGGCATGGAAGCTTGCACCAGCGCCCCATCCTCGGGGCGAGCTAATTCAAGCTTGCTCCGGAGCTTCAAATACACCGAGCGACGGCCCGGCGCATTAAGGTTTGTTACAATTTCTGGCATATCCAGGAACGCCACGGTTCGCGGCCCGGGTTCCCGGCCTTCGGCCGTAGCGGCAGGCGCGCCCATGCCGAGCAGCGGCGGCAGGATGCCACCGAACCAAAGCCCAGCCCCGATCGCGACCAGCAGCACAGGCAGCGCCAAGAGCAGAAGCTTCTTGCGCCCCCCGCCCTTTTTCTCTGCCTGAGCTTCCTCACTGGCCTCAATTTGCCCTGACATCCATATCTCCTTCACGACGCAGTTTGACAGGCTCCAATTAAAGAAGCCTTGCGGCAGGGCTTGCCGGGCCAAAAAGGTTTTGATCGGCAAGAACTGCCCTAAAGCAGCCTTATAGGGGATGGCACGCCGGTTGCACTACGGAATTCGTTCATTGTTTCTGGGAACAGGCCTTGTGGGTTTGTTTCTAGAATGAATTGCGCTGGTGCTTTTTGCCCTGGCCCTTTTGAGGGAGCCACTATGGATTCGCCTGGCTATATATTAATGTCGCGACTGGCGCTTCAGGAGCGGTCTACCCAGGCGCTGGCGCATAATATCGCCAATGCGGATACGCCGGGCTTTCGCGCCATGCGGCCGGTATTCGGCCAGGTGATGGTGAACCTTCGCGGCGCCGGCGGTTTGCCGGGCGATAAGTCCATGTCCATCCCGCAGGACCGCGCCACATGGCGCGACATGGCCCCTGGCACTCTTCAGACAACCGGCAACCCGCTGGATGTGGCCATTGATGGGGAGGGTTTCTTTGTTGTCGAAACCCCAAAGGGTGAACGTTACACCCGCGCCGGGCGGTTTTCCATCGGCGCAAATGGTCGTCTGGTGGATCAGGAAGGCAATACAGTGCTTGATTCCCGCGATCGGCCGATCTCATTTTCCGCGCAGGACACCCAGATTGAGATCACCAAAACAGGCGTAATCCAGAGCGAGAACGGTGAAATCGCGACGCTGCGGCTGGTGCGCTTCGACAATTCGCAGAACCTGATGGCCGAAGGCAACCGCCTGTTCGATGCCCAGAATGAAGCGCCGGTTCCTGTTGAACGCCCAAAGGTGCTGCAACGCGCGCTTGAAGGCAGCAATGTTTCTCCTGTCCTGGAAATCACCCGTCTGACGGCGGAGATGCGGGAATTCCAGTACGCCAGCATGTTCTCTGAGCGGGAGAATGAGCGCATCAATAATTCGGTCGAGCGCATCATGCGCCGCCGGTCTTCATAAGATAGAATAGGACACAGTCACCATGCGTTCTTTGCAAATCGCCGCTACCGGCATGCAGGCCCAGCAGACGAATATCGAAGTTATTTCAAACAATATCGCCAATATCTCGACCACCGGATTCAAGCGGCGTCGTGCTGAGTTCCAGGATCTGATCTACCAAAATCTACGCCGCACCGGATCGCAAAGCGCCGATACCGGCACGCTGCTGCCATCCGGCGCGCAGCTTGGTCTTGGTGTGCGCACCGCAGCGGTTTATCGCATCAGCGAACAGGGCAACCTGCAACAGACCGAAAACCGCTTCGATATCGCGATCCGTGGCAATGGCTATTTCCAGGTGCAGATGCCTTCCGGTGAAACCGCCTTTACGCGTGATGGTACATTTGGGCTTTCGGCGGAGGGTACCATTGTTACCGCCGAAGGTTTTACAGTGCAGCCGGCCATTACGGTTCCACCGGCCGCGCGCGATGTTACCATCAATGCTGCAGGTGAAGTGCTGGCCAAGATTGATGGTCAGGTGCAGCCGCAGAATGTCGGTCAGATCCAGCTTGCGATCTTCGCCAATGAAGGTGGCTTGGAAGCCATTGGTGAAAACCTGTTCCTGGCCACTCCCGGTTCAGGTGATGCGCAGCAGGGTGTGCCGGGAGCGGCTGGTTATGGCCAGGTGCTGCAGGGCTTCATCGAAACCTCCAACGTCAATGTTGTGCAGGAAATCACGGCGCTGATCACCGCCCAGCGCGCCTATGAAATGAATTCCCGCGTCATTTCGGCGAGCGATGAAATGCTCTCCACCCTGACCAAGCTACGCTGATGAATAGGCGCCTGCTACTGCTTCTGCCTGTTGGGTTGCTTGCGCTGCCGCGCAAGGCGCGCGCGCAGATGGCCATTCTGCGGACCCATAGCCTGGTCGACGACCAGGTCATCCGTATCTCCGACCTATTCGAAGGCACGCCGCGTGGCGATGTGGTAGTCGGCGCATCACCCGGGCCGGGCCAGCGCTTCGTTATAGAAGCATCTCAACTTGCCGGCATTGCGCGCCGCTTCAATGTTGAATGGCGCCCGACATCGGGCGCGGAGCGCATAGTGATCGAACGCCCAGGCCGCGCCCTTTCGCGCGAAGCCGCGATCGAGGTCTTGCGCGCTGAACTCCATGGGCTTGGCTTGCCGGTCGATTCAGAACTGGAGCTTTCCGCCTTTTCGCCACCGATTTTGCCGGTGAATGCTCTGCCACGGCTCTCCGCGGAAGGTGGCAATTACGAAAGCGGTTCCAATCGTTTCGCGGCCACCTTGATTGTCATGGCTGATGGCATGCCAAGCATTCGTATGCGCGTAGCGGGGCGGGCCATAGCGACGGCGCCTGCCGTCCTTGCCACGCGGCGGCTTGCGGTCGGTGATGTCGTGGGGGGCGAGGATGTGCGGCTGGTACAATTGCGCGCTGAACGTGTACGGCCGGGCACGGCGCAGCGCCTGGAAGACGTGGTCGGCATGCAATTGCGCCGTCCAATAGGCAGTGAACTGCCTTTCATGTCCGTGGATCTGATGACGCCGCATATCATCGCCAAGAATGAAATTGTGCTGATGGTCGTGGAAAGCCCGGGGCTTTCCTTGACCACGCAAGGCCGTGCCTTGGAAGCGGCTGCGCGTGGAGCCCGGCTTAATGTTATGAACCTGTCCTCACGCAATATTGTCGAAGCAGAGGCGATGGGGCCGGGGCGGGTGAGGGTGCGCCTTGGTGCCGCCCCGCTCCGCACAGCGGAAAGGAGTTGATGATGCGCCTACCCATGCTTTTGTTGGCGGTGGCGAGCCTTTCGGCTTGCAGCTCCGCCGAGCGGCTTTCGCGTCTTGGTCAGGGCCCGGAATTGGCGGGAATTGAAAACCCAACTTCTGATCCGCGCTGGCGCCCCGTGACGATGCCGATGCCGAACCCAAGCGACCCGCCCTTGCAGAACAACAGCCTATGGCGCCAGGGAAGCCGGACCTTTCTGCGCGATCAGCGCGCCGCATCGGTGGGTGATCTGGTGACCGTTCTGGTATCCATCCAGGATGAGGCGGATATGGCAAATTCCACCAATCGTAATCGTGAAAATAAAGAAAGCATGGGGATTCCGAATCTGCTGGGACTTGAGTCGTCCTTTGGTAGGCTGTTTCCGGCAGGCTTTGATCCTTCCAAAGCAGTATCGGCCAGTTCCTCCAGCGATGTGAATGGAGAAGGGACGCTCAAGCGCTCCGAGCAGATCAATCTGCGTGTTGCTGCCACCGTTTCCCAGGTGCTGCCGAATGGCAATCTGGTTGTGGTCGGGCGTCAACAGGTGCGTGTCAATCAGGAATTGCGCGATTTGCAGGTGGGCGGGATCATTCGCCCGCAGGATATCGGTTCAGACAATACTGTGAAGCATGACCGGCTTGCGGAAGCGCGCATCGCCTATGGTGGGCGGGGCACAATCAGTGATGTGCAGCGCCCGCGCTATGGGCAGGAATTGCTGGATATCATCCTGCCATTCTGAATCTGCTGTGGCGTGCATCCAGGATGCCGGATCACGCCACTTTCCTATCGATCGGCATGCTTGCGTTCGTAATGCTTGCGGTACTTCTGTGTGATCAGGTCAGTCTTCACCACCACTGACACATCGGTGGTGTTAAATTGATCGTCCAGCACCGCGCCATCGCCCACAAAGCCGCCGAGCCGCAGATAACCCTTCACGAGCGGCGGAAGCGCGGCGAGTGTGGCGCGCTTGTCTATGCTTGCGGGGTCCTTGCGGCGCATTTCCACGAAGCGTTCCGGGATTGCCCGTGGGCGCAATTCCTCCGGCGCCAGATGGAATGCGTGCAGATAAGTCAATTGATCGGCGAGCAGATCCAAATCAGTACCGGGCAAGGAAGCGCAGCCAAACATCAGCGCAATATCGTGACGGTAGACATAGGCCGCGATGCCATCCCAGAGCAATTGCAGCGTTCCACGGCCACGATAGGCCGCATCCACGCAAGAACGGCCCAATTCCAGCACCGGCGCGGGATGGGCGACCAGGCGGGAGACGTCATATTCCGCTTCGGAATACCAGCGCCCAAGCTTTTTTGCACCCTCTCGCTGGATCAGCCGGTAGGTGCCGACAACTGATTGAGGCCCTTCACCCTTGTCATGATCCACCACCACCAGGTGGTCCGCGATGGCATCGAAATCATCACGGTCCCGATGGCTGGCTGCGGTAGCGGGATCCGGGCGTGCGCCCATTTCCTGATAGAAAACCCGGTAGCGCAGCGCCTGAACCGCATCCATCTCCTCGGTGGTTGAGGCAAGGCGCACCCCCAAATTGCCGGCGCGCAATTCCTCGAAACCACCTGGGTCAGATACAGAGTCTTCTGGATCGATAGGCATTAACTATCCCGTCATAGGTCGGCCCTGTTCCGGGAGAGCCCCAGCGTCTTTCGTGGCCGGTGCCTCTATAGGATACTTTGTCGCTTGGCCAAAACCGCTGGGTCAGCTGCGAGATCTACGGCGTTTGCGGGGTTTGGTGCCAAGGCCAATCTTTTTGGCCAGGGTCGAGCGATGCTGCGCGTAGCGTGGCGCCACCATGGGATAATCCGGTGCTAGCCCCCACCGTTCCCTGTATTGTTCTGGCGTCATGTTGAAGGCCGTCTTCAAATGACGCTTCAGCATCTTCATTTTCTTGCCGTCTTCAAGGCAGATAATGAAGTCTGGTGTCACGGACTTTGCCACCGAAACAGCGGGTTCCGGGCGCGCGGCCCTTGGCGCTGGCGGCGCTTCAATAGACTTCAGCGTCCGGTGCACTTCCTCAATCAAGGAAGGCAAGGCGGCGGCGGCGACGTTGTTATGGGACACATGCGCAGCGACGATTTGCGCCGTCAGCGCGAGCATATCGCTCGAAACGTTACCCTCAGACATGAATTACTCTCTCCCCAAAATATCCCAGCGCGGTGCCAAGTTTGTTGGTTTCGCTGGCTGAAGTTTCTGCTGCCATGTTTCTAGACCAACCACAGAAAGCGAAAATCGTTTCGTATATAGACATATTTTACTCCATAATCAAGTATTATTGATTGTTGATGAATATGGGACTACAAATCCCCTGCCTTAAACCGCCAAAAAAACGCCGCAGAATTTCCAACCCTTGATATGTCCCGCCCCCCCCATGACGCCCCATCATCGCATTGATATCACGGCAGAAACCTGTCCGATGACCTTTGTTCTCGTGCGTTTGGCACTGGATCAAATGAAAACGGGTGAGGTGCTTGAAATTCGACTGCGCGGGGAAGAACCGCGGCGCAATATTCCCCTGACAGCACAGGAACAGGGCCATCAGGTACTTGGGATGACAGACTATACAGCGGGAGAGTCCATTCTCATGCTGCGGCGCGGCTGAAGGCGCGGCTAGGCCAGCCGAAAAAAATTCAACTCGGCCGTGGCGGGACAAGGTCAATCCGCATGACCAGTGCGTCCGTGCCGTCGGCATAATAGCGCGGCCGACGTCCCACTTCGCGCGCTGCGACGCCGGCGTAAAGCGCGCGGGCTGCGGTATTGGGTTCCGCCACTTCGAGGAATAATTCCACGGCACCGCGCCGGACGGCTTCGGCCAGGACACCATTTAGCAAAAGGCGCCCAACCCCCTGGCCACGCACCCCAGGGCGCACCGCAATCGTCACTATTTCAGCTTCAGACACCTGCGAGCGCGCCAAAGCGAAGCCTATTGGCTGATCCTGACTGATCGCGAGCAGGCCGAAATGCCCCGGCAGCCCAAGCATGAGTGCAAGGGCCGCCGCCCCCCAAGCCTGGTTGGCCGGAAAAGCCTCGGCGTGGATTTCCGCCAGCAGAACTGCCGCTTCGGCGCCTACGGCTTGAATATGCGCGGCCACAGAAAGCTACGCGGGCCGCGTGGTGGCCGGCGGTTCGGCATACAGCGGCGCCGCGTCACGTGGCGGCAGGGCGCCGATAAGGCGCTGATACCCGACACGGCCAACCGCCTCAGCCATGGGTAGCGCGGGCGGTTGCGCGCTGGCCGGAAAACCACGGGCCATAAGGGCTGCAGCCGCCGATACCGCCGCATCCCCGACCAGTACCACAGGGCCTTTGGGATCAGGCAGGGCTTCCAGCGGCAATATCAGCGGCGCTTCCGGCAGGGCAGCCCCGAGAGGGAAAATTTCCAGCACCAAGCGACCCTGGCGCTGATCCAATACGGACCATAGCGCGGCGTCTGACCGCAGGATGCTGGGCAGTTCCGCCGCCAAAGCCTCCCCCGTCGTCACGCCGATCAGCGGTTTGCCGAGCGCCCGCGCCAAGCCTTCCGCCAGCGCAATGGCAGTGCGCAGCCCGGTAAAGCCGCCTGGCCCAACACCAACCGCAATGGCGTCAAGCGCCGAAGCTGCGACCCCCGCTTCCGCCAATACCTGCTCTGCCATTGTGGGCAGGAAGGCCGGCTGACCGCGTGGCGCTTCATGCAGGGCCGAGGCCAGCATGGCGCCATCACGCAAAAGCGCCGCGGAACAATGGGCAAGCGCACCTTCAAGGGCGAGAATCAGCATGCTCGACATCTGCGCGCGCGGCTTTCCATCTGCGCTTCATGGCAGGATGTGGCGCTGTTTTCCAGCACGCCAGAAACAATCCCTATGGCCCAAAGCTAACCCGCGGCAACCAAAGCGCCATTTCCGGAAAGGCAATCAGCAGCACCGTCATCACCACCATTGCGATGAAGAACGGCACGGTGCCCTGGAAAACCTCGGCAATCGTGCCTTCGCGCCTGACCGCCTGAATGACGTAAAGCGTCATACCGACAGGCGGTGAGATCAAGGAGATTTCGCACATCAGCACGATGAATACGCCGAACCAGACCGGATCAATACCGGCCGCGACAATCACCGGGAAGACCACCGGCACAGTACCCACCAGCATGGGCAGGGTTTCAAAGAAAATGCCAAGCAGCAAATAGAAGACCGTTAGCGCGATAATCAGTTCCAGCGGGCTTGCGCCAATACTCGTCGCAAAAGCGCCAAGGGCTGGTGTCACGCCAAGCAGCCCCATGACGAAGTTCAGATAGAAGGCAACGGCCAGGATCAGAAGGCTCATCGCGGTAAGATTGGCGGTTGCGATAAAGCATTCATGCAGCATGCGAATGGAAAGCCGGCCGTAAAGTGCCGCGATGGGCAAAGCCACCACTACGGCAAGGGCAGCACTTTCCGTCACTGTCGCCCAGCCAGTGTAGATCGAACCCATGATGATGCCGAAAATCACTAAGGGCGGCATCAGATCCACAAGCCGCTTCAGCCTTTCGCGCAAGGGATCGGCCACTTCCTTCTGGCGCACCAGATCAGGCTTCACCAGCGCGATCATGATAATGGTGCCCATGAACAGCACCGTCATCACAATCCCGGGAATGACAGCCGCGGCGTAAAGCTGCCCGACCGATGTATTGGTCATGGCGCCATAGACAATCAGCGCAATGCCTGGCGGGATCAGATTGCCAAGCGAAGCGCCGGCCGCGATGGAACCCAACACCAGGCGCGTATCATAGCGGCGCTTGCGGAAGGAAGGCAGCGCTACGGTTGAAATTGTCGCTGCGGTCGCAACGGAAGAACCAGATACGGCGGAAAATACGGCGGATGCGCCGATATTCGTATGCAGCAAGCCGCCGGGCAGGATATTCAGCCAATCCGCCAGCGAGCGATAGAGCCGATCAGTGGAACCCGACCGCACCAGAATCTCGCCCAGCAGGATATAAAGCGGGATGGATAGCAGCACATAATCTTCCATTGCCCCCCAAAGCTGCGTGCCGAAGGCGGCGACCAAGGGCGGGCCGAGATACAGCGCCGCACCCAGCAGCGCGATCAGGAACATCGCGACGGCCACATGCAGGCCCAGAAACAGAAAGGCGATCAGCAGCAAAAAGCCGATGCTGGCTTCGGTAACGCCGATCATGGCTGCTTGCCTTCGCGTTCCAGGATGGTACCCATTTCGGCCTCGATTTCCTCATCGAGCGTGAGCGGCCCGTAGAAAAGATTGAGCTTCGCCCGGTCTGACAGCAGCAACCAAAAGGCATGGGCCGCCATGGCGCCAGCGCAAAGCGCAAACAGCAAAAGCCCGATGAACCAGGCGCCCTGCGGCAGCCATAGCGGCGTCTGCAGCGGCGAATTGGCATGCGCCTGAAATTCGATGCTTTCTTCCAATACCGACCAGCCGCGCCAGGCGCCATAAATCGCCATGGCGGCCAACAGCGCATAAGCCAGCGCATTCAAGACCGCACGCAGGCCCGCCGGCAGGCGCCCGAGCAGAAAATCGACGCGCGTATGCCCCTTGACCGTCAGCGCGCAGGCAAAGCCAAAGGCCGAGACAATGGCGGTGGTGTAGCCGCCGATCTCATCTACCCCTTGCAGTGAGATGGAGAAGAATTTGCGCAGCAGGATTTCCGCGACCGTCAGGAAAGACAGCGCAATCAGCCACCAGCCCGATAAAATGGCGAGAAACCGCGCAGGCGGACCAAAAAAGCGGCTGACCGGGTTTGGGTCCTTGGGGATCGTGGGCATGGGGGCCTTGTCTTTGGCTGCAATTGGGGCTTAGCGAGGCGTGACGGTGTCTCTGCGGCGCGGTGTTGCACAAAGCCTCTGGCCTGGCAAAACCGTGATCGACTGCGGCACCAACGGTTTTGGTTTCGCAAAACTCATGCCTCGTATCCTGGGAGTCAGACCTATGCCCTTCCGCCCAACCCTGCTTGGCGCTGTCCTTGGTGCCTTGCTTGCCGCTGCCCCCGCTTTCGCGCAAAGCCCGATTCAGCTGCGCGTCGCGGGGCATTTCACCTCCAATTCCCGCCATACGGAGGGTATTGAACGGCCCTTCTTCACCGGGCTGGGCCAGACAACCGGCATCAATCTGGCCGTTACCTTCAACCCGATGGACCAGGTGGGCGCGGCCGCGCCTGATGCGCTGCGTCATCTGCGTAATGGCACCTTTGATGTCATGAGCGTGCTGATCGGCCAGACCGCGCGTGATGAGCCCTTTATCGACTCGCTCGATCTGATCGGGGTTTCGACCACGCTGGAAGAAACCCAGGCTGCCATTGCCGGTGGGCGGGAAGCGCTCGATCGGCGCTTGCAGGAACGCTTCAACGCCAAGGTGATGACGCTGTGGCCCTTCGGCGCACAGATGTTTTTCTGCAATCGCCCAGTCGCTTCCATGGGCGATCTGCGCGGCTTGAAGGTGCGTTCCTATACGCCGACCATGTCAGCGCTGCTGCAATCCTTGGGCGCGACGCCCGTGACCTTGCAGCTTTCTGAGACCTATCAGGCGCTGCAGCGCGGCACCGTGGAATGTGGCATTACCTCGGCCACCTCGGCCTATACCGCGAATTGGGGCGAGGTTATCCGCACCATCCTGCCGGTGTCGTTGGCTTCTGGCGTGCAGGGGCATTTCATGTCGCTGGCGGCGTGGCGGCGCTTCAGCCCGGAACAGCAGGCCGCACTCACGCGCGCTTTTGCTGATCTGGAAAAGCAGATGTGGGATTTGGCGCGCCGCGCGAGCAATGAGGCCTTCGCCTGCTTCCAAGGCCAGGATGCCTGCACTACGCGCAAATTCAATGTGCAGGTGGTTACACCCCCGGCGGAAGATGAACGCCGCGTGCGTGAAGCTGTGACCGCCGTTGTGCTGCCAAGCTTCCGCGATAGCTGCAACCGCGTCTGGGCGGATTGCGCGCGGGTTTGGAATGACAGCATCGGCAAGGCGCGCGGCTATACCATTCCCTGACATGGTGGCCGGCTTCGCCATGCCGCGCCTCGGGCAAGGGACCTGGGGCATGGGTGAGGATCGCACGAAGCGCGCGGCGGAAGCCGATGCGCTGCGTGCGGGGCTCGATCTTGGTATGTCGTTGATCGACACTGCCGAGATGTATGGCGAAGGCGGGGCCGAGGAGGTGGTGTGCGATGCCATCGCCGGGAGTCGTGATGAGGTTTTCATCGTCTCCAAGGTCTATCCGCATAATGCGTCCCGCCGCGGCGTGGTGGCGGCGTGTGAGCGCAGCCTGAAGCGTATCCGGATCGACACCATTGATCTTTATCTGCTGCATTGGCGCGGTTCCGTACCGCTCTCGGAAACCGTCGCCGGGTTTGAAGCGCTGCGCCACGCCGGGAAAATCCGGCGCTGGGGTGTTTCAAATCTTGATGTGGACGATCTGGAAGAATTGGGTGCGGCGCTGGCCGATTGCGCGACAGATCAGGTGCTCTACAGCCTTGAGCATCGTGGTGCGGAGTTTGATCTGCTGCCCTTCTGCGCTGGGCGCGCCATGCCCGTGATGGCCTATTCGCCCGTGGGGCAGGGTGGGCGGATGCTGCGCAACCCGGCACTTGCGGCAGTTGCAGCGCGGCATGGCAAAAGCCCCGCGCAAATCGCCATTGCCTGGACGCTTAGCCAGCCCGGTGTGGTCAGCATCCCCAAGGCTGCCAAGCTTGTCCATGTGCGGGAAAACGCTGCGGCGCGAGAGATTGTTTTGACCGCCGATGATATCGCTGCACTGGATGAAGCCTTCCCGCCGCCACGGCGCAAGCGGCCTTTGGCGATGCTGTAACGGGTGCTCAGCAGCATCCAAGCCGGTTCATGTCCGGCGTCAAATGATTTGCCGACGGAAAGTGACCAAAAAGGGGAAACCCTGCAGGTAACGCGCGGTCTTCGGCCTCTCTCAAGACGCCACGGGCGCCTTTGGTAGGCCCACGGCTGTCGCTTATTGGCAGGTCGGGGCTGCGCCGCCAGCGCAGTCATACTGGCACCAATTTGGCCCTATATGGCCACTAGGACGAGGCTTTCAGCACACCGCCAAACCCCAGAGCCCCCACTAACTGCTTGATGTGAAAGCCTGCCCACCGGGGGACTTGAACCCCCACACCCTTGCGAGCTACGGATTTTAAGTCCGCTGCGTCTACCATTCCGCCAGGCGGGCCAGGCGAAGCGCTTACTAGACCTTTTCCGCCGCAGATGAAATCGCCCTTTGCCGCGCGCACCAGTCACGCCAAATTCGCCGCCAAGCGGCTTCCAAGCCCCGTACATAAGTCGCGGCATCGGCCAACTGCCCAAGCGAAAGCCGGGCGCGCAGTGCCGCCAAGCCTTCCCCATCCCGTGCAAAGGCAATGGCCTTTTCAATGTAATTCGCGGTATCCGCAGCAACCCAATCCGTCAGCCCCACCGCGCTCAGCAGCGTTTCGCCATTCCGGCTGATCATGCCCCCGCGCCCGCGCCGCGTCAGGGTTGGCACACCGGCATGGATGGCTTCCGCCGTTGTGGTGCCGCCCGGAAAGGGGAAGGGGTCCAGCATGAAATCCACTGTCGCATAGCGCGCAAAATAATCCGCACGTGGACTATGCCCTTCCAAATCAAGCCGCGCGACATCGCCCCCCGCTACCGCGAAACGCATGCGAAGCTTTTCCGCCGTCGCAGCTTCGCGCAGCGCAGCGGTTTTCAGCAAAAGCCGCGCATCGGGCAGGCGGTTCAGGATCGCGGCCCAGGCTGCCAGCACCTCATCATTGATCTTGGCGAGGTTATTGAAGCAGCCGAAGGTAACATGGCCTTGTCGCAACATCGGCGGCGGGCTGGGCGCCACGGCTTCACGCGGCGGCGTATAGCATAAATAACAGCCCGGCAGCCGGAGAGGTTTTTCGATGTAGTACGCCTCATCCTCCGGCGGCAGCACCACGGCATCCGCAATGATCCAATCCATCGCCGCGACGCCATTGGTATTGGCATAGCCAATCCAGCTTACCTGCACGGGTGCGGGGCGATATTCCATCACGCCAATGCGGCTTGCTTCCGTATGGCCGGTCAAATCAACCAGAATATCAATTCCATCGGCGCGGATTTGCGCGACAATCGCTTCATCTTCCAATGCGCCCACAGGCCGCCATGTATCGAAGACCCCACGCAACCTGGCCGTGGTGGCATCTGCGCGCTTGCCCACATCATAAGCGGTCAGATGGAAGCCAGCGCGCTGATGCACGGCAATCGCGGCTTCCAGAAAATACCCAACAGGATGCTGGCGAAAATCACCGGAAAGCATACCAATGCGCAGCCGGCGTTCTGGGTCTGGCACATTGGCGAAGGGTGCGGGGGCAGGGCGGGCAAAACGCTCGGCATAGGCACGATGCGCGGCCGCCACTTCCCCTGCGGTGATGCCCGGCATGTAATTCAGCCCCAATAAAAGGTTTTGCCAAGCGGGACGGCAAAGCGGGTCTTCAGCAATTGCGCGGCGCTGTACTGCCATGGCCGCGCCAATATCGCCGGATTGCTGCAAGGCGAGCCCATAATTCACCTTGGCATCCGCGCGATCCGGCAATTCTTCGGCAACACGCGCCAAATGCGGAATCGCGGCACTCGGCTGGCCGATACCCATCAGCGTCGTGCCCAATTCGCTTCGCATCAGCGTGTCGCCAGGTGATGTTTGCAACAGCGCCTGCAGATGAAATATGGCGCGATCCGCGCGCCCGGCATCCCGCCAAAGCCCGGCAACAGCGCGGTGCAAATCCTCTCCAGCGCCAGCGGCAAGCGCGGCCGCAATCACCGCTTGCGCTGCATCGGCCTGCGCGGGCAGCAACATTCCCAAAAGATTGACCGCCGCGCGACTATAGGCCGGACGTTGGCGGAGTGCTTCACGATAGGCGGCCTCCGCCCCTGCGTGATCACCAGAAAATCGCAAGGCCTGGCCGAGGTTATTGCGAATTTCCGGCGCATCCATGCCAAGCGCTATGGCCTGGGTGAACTGCGCCGCAGCAGCGCGAAAATCCCGCGCGCTCAGGCGCGCCATGGCCTGTTCAAGCAGCGCCCCGCTATCGGCGGCCGCTGTCATCCCGCAATTGCATAGGCCGGGCGCCGTGGATCGGCCCCCGCACGCACCAGCCCTGATGCAGGGTCGGACATCACAGCTTCCACGCTGCCGGCAAGCCAGGTGATATCCGGCCATTCCTTGATGTCATGTCCGCGCCCTGCAAGTGCATTGCGCGTGGCTTCAGGAATGCGCGTTTCCACCGCAAGGCGCCGCGGGAAATAATCAAACGGCGCGAAGGATGACGGGAAGGCATAGGAGGAGACGCGCGGCGCTTCGAT